>NZ_PNCV01000150.1:0-8842 GCF_005886925.1 Pseudoalteromonas sp. S3260 | reverse complement strand
TGAGAAGCCCCGCGATGTAGCCAGTGCGCAAGTTAACTTAAACTGGGCGTTAGGTATTCAGGCTGGGAACCAGCCTAAAAAGGTAGCTTAGGCTTTCTTTTTGAAACTCCTTCAAAACGCGCAGCGTTTAGTGGGAGTTGTTCATCTCGGCAGAGCTTGCAGGCACTGTGTGGCTGTTTATGGTAATTGCATTACTTGTAACTTCAGATACTTGGCCAATAATAACGCTTGGAAAGTTATTAACCTCAGAAATGACATTGGTTTTATTACTTGATGAGCTGCTGCCACATGCACACAACGCAAGTGAAATTGCAGATAAAGAAATGAGTTTAACAGTACTTTTAATTAGTGAATTATTCATAGCTTACTCCTAGTTATTAATATGGAGTAAGTGTACCTATTACCAAATATTGTAAAGGTGGACGTAACATTAAATTTTGTTAATGTTTAAACTAAATAAAAAAGAGCGCAAATGCGCTCTAAGGGGAAACAATTAAAAAGTGGGCTGTAGGCTCACTTTAGTTACTATTTGCGTTACTTATTTAAAGTTAGCAATACTTGTTTTTGTATCGGTTACAGTACGAATAGCATATGCTTGGTTAGTCACACCAAATGGAATGCCGTTTACGCTCCAATTTGGGTTTGAGAAATAGTCGTACTGCGTTGCACTACCAAACACATGTGGGTAGGCCATAATACTGGCAAATTCATTTTGTACACCGTGGCCCATGCCATCAACATATACGCCACCGCTTGTATCGCCTTGCTTACGAGAATGCGCTAAACCTTGGTTATGACCTAGTTCATGTACGAACGTTGTTGCTCCACATCAACGGCTGTTATTGAATACATACGGTTGCTCATTGAGCTGTATAAATTGCCATTCGTACCTTGACCAACCCATGCCAGTCCACAAGAGATTAAACCGCTGCCTGCACTTTGGCCTGTGCCTAATACGGCTACCATGTCGGCTTTCCAATCATTGCGTAAGCCATCTACATAGCTGCTATTTGTCACGGCGTTAAGCCAATCTTCTGAAGGGGTGATTGCATGGTTGCCTAAGTTTTGAGAACCGACTAACCGCAGTGTTATATCAACGCCATTTTGGCTATATACTTGATTACTAAAAGCAATAAGCTGATTAATTTTAGTATTAATGTTACTGGTAGCGGCAGCTGATTGGTCGGTATATAAAATACCAATATCAATTGTTTCTGCTGACACTGTGCTTGCGGCACATAATGCCGATGCAATAGCGGCTGTTGATATTATTTTTTTCATAGTCGTATTTCCTTTCTTTGTAATTGCAGTGTTACTGCTGAGTTATCTTGGTTTAGGTTAAAAATTAAATTGAGGGTGATTCTTCATCACTGGGCGCAAACGGATCTTCACCGTCAGTATTTTTTGGTGCGGGTTCACCTACTTGGTGTTCTATATGGTTTTTATATAAGTCGCGTTTTGCTGCAATCCAGCCATATTGGCCTTTGCTTTCAAAAACATAATTGCCACTTGGGGCAGTAAATTGACCATACACCGCGTCATTACCAACGGTTAATATAGTGGTATGCAATGCTCCATTAGCGCCAATCACTTGACCAACAATGCTTTTATCACCGTTACTGGCATTGGTAACATTCGTTATGTCAGCGCTGTAGGTTTCTGCGGTTTGCGGTAGAGCGAGGTCAAAATTATCCCCCTGCTTTAAGGGTTTTAAGCGCTGCTAGATCAAATTCTATATAGGCTTCATTTTGTAAATCGGTAGGCAGTACTTTTGCCGCTTTAAGTATTTCTTTGGTCTTGGTTGAAGGTTTATTGATTGCGTCAAATGAGTTTTCAATAACGGCTAACTTTGCTTCTGAGGGGGCGGTTTTTATAGGGTCTTTACTCATATCGATTGGTAATGGCTTACGTGTTTGTTTTGCAAATTCAGAATCAACAGGAGCGATATCAATAGCAATGGGCGCTTCTACCTCATCGACTTTTTTCTGATTATTAAGCAGCGTATATATGGCAAATACAGACAAAGGAATAGCGATAATTAAAACAATGTAACGTTTCATCTGTTTCTCTTTTAGGGTAATTGGTGAACTAATTGTTAGGTTTTATATTGAAAATAGGATGAGGTTAAATTTAAATTGTAACCATAAAGTGTTAATTGGTGTTTTTATAACTCATTGTAAGTATTTGCTTTACCTTTTTTAGGTATTTATTTTTGATTTAATAAGTGTGGTTTTTTGTAGTAATGACGCACCCTGTGGCATGTTTTTAGGTACGCATGTGTTTTTTAAATTGCAATGATTTTGAAAGACAAAACTGACCAATAATTTTTTTTAGTAACGTGATCATTTTTCATTATTAATTATTCAAAATTGCAAAGTATAAATAGGCAAAGTATGTTGTAGCATTAGGGTTTCTTAATGAGGGAATTATGGCAGGGACTGATCAGTTACTTAGTCGCACTATGGCGGGACTTGTTGCCGTTATTATTGGTTTTTCAAGTTCAATAGCATTGATTTATCAAGTGGTGATCACTTTAGGTGGCACACCTGAACTAGTGGCAAGCTGGATATTAATGCTGGGCTTGGTAATGGGCAGTACCTCTATTGTGTTGTCGTTTTATTATAAAGTGCCTATTTTAATTGCATGGTCTACCACTGGGGCTGCATTACTAATTTCAAGCGCGCAAGGCTATAGCCTACATGAAGCGATAGGTGCATTTATGCTCTCAGCCTTATTGGTGCTGGTGTCGGGAATAACGGGGTGGTTTGAAAAAATCATGAACCGTATTCCCAGTGAACTGGCTTGTGCCATGTTAGCGGGGGTATTAGTCACATTTGGCATTGATGTGTTTAACTTTATGAACGATATGCCATTAGTTATTGGTTTAATGGTGGTGGTGTACTTTATTGGTAAGCGCTTTTTTGCCCGTTTTGCGATGCTAAGTGTGTTGCTAGCGGGTATATTTTTAGCGTGGTATATGGGCAATATCGATATCAGTACCGTGCATTGGCAAGCCAGTAGTTTTACTTATATTGCACCAAGCTTTAGTTTGCAGGTATTTGTAAGTATAAGTATTCCTTTATATATAGTCACTATGACCTCACAAAACTTACCCGGTTTCGCTATTTTGAAAGCGCATAATTATAAGGCGCCTATATCATCGTCATTAACTGTGACCGGGTTAATAAATTGTGTGACGGCTCCCTTTGGTACCTACTCTATTAATCTAGCAGCCATAACAGCGGCTATTTGTATGAGCGAAGAGGCCGATAAAGACCCTGATAAGCGTTATTGGGCAAGTATTGCTGGTGGCGTGTTTTACATAATTATGGCGTTATGTGCGGCTATGTTAGTGGCAATTGTGGCAAGCCTGCCACAGGCCTTAGTATTGGCGCTGGCGGGTATTGCTTTGTTTGGCACTATTGCCAATAGTTTGCAGCAGTCTTTGCATAGTGCTGAATATACTGAAGCGGCCATTATTACTTTTTTAGTCACGGCCTCAGATTTAACTTTATGGTCGGTGGGCTCTGCCTGTTGGGGAATAATTGCCGGAGCAATTACATTAATAGTGACACATAAGCGCTAGGTTTAGGGAAGCTATTAGGTGCGGGGTTCGGGTGTCGAGCAACGGGTTTGGCACTGTGCGCGCGAGGTAAACTCCCACCTACCGTCAACCATCGCGCTTGGCTAGTCTCTGCCTGAAACCTGATCCCTAACACCTGCTCTTTGCTGCCTTTAAAGCATTGGCTTTAACACATCAAACATGGCGTCGATGTGATCGTCACGATCATTTAGGGCTGCAATGTATCGGTATTTTTCGCCGCCAGCTTCTTCAAAAATTTCTCGGTTTTCACCTTCTAATTCTTCAAGTGTTTCAAGGCAGTCGGCGCTAAATGCAGGGCTGATAATTGCGATATCTTTAACTCCTTCGCTAGGTAAGCTCTCAAGAGTTGCATCTGTGTATGGTTTTAACCATTCAGCTTTACCAAAGCGACTTTGAAAAGTAGTGATCACTTTATCTTTGTCTAGCCCTAGTTTTTCAACCACTAAACGCGTGGTTTGTTGGCATAGGCAGTAATATGGGTCGCCATTATCTAAAAACTGTTTAGGCATACCGTGGTATGAAAACACCATTTTTTGTGGCATTCCGTTTTTTTCTAAATCTTCGCTAATGCTGTTAGCGAGTGACTCTAGGTAGGTTGGGTTTTTGTGATACCCATTTACAAAGTGCAGCTCTGGCACCCAGCGCCATTTTTTTAATACATTGGCAACCGCATCAAATGTGGAGCCTGTGGTTGGGCTTGAATACTGCGGGTAAAGTGGCAGCACAATAATACGGGTTAAACCTTTGTCTCTAAGCTCTTCAAGGCCCACTTCGATTGATGGATTACCGTAGCGCATCGCCATAACTACTTCGGTATTAGTGTAGCCATGGTGTTTTAATAAGGCATTTAATTTAAGGCTTTGCTGGCGTGTAATGTGAGTAAGCGGCGAGCCATTTTCGGTCCATATACTTTTATATAATTTAGCTGAGCGTTTTGGGCGAATACGCAAAATGATGCCATGGAGAATTATCATCCACACTATACGTGGTATTTCTACAATACGCGGATCTGACAAAAACTCACGTAAGTAAACACGTAACGCGCTTGCTGTGGGGGCATCGGGGCTACCTAAGTTGGTTAATAAAATACCTGTTTTTTGGTTAAAACGCCCGTCGTGGGGATTATCGGTAACGGCAGAAAATCGCGACACTGTGTGCTCCTTCAAGCAATATATTTGAAAGTAACTATTATGGCTTAGTATAACGAATAAAAGAGCATTTTAGATCAATCATTTAGCCGTTTTAACCATAATTCTAAACGGAGTCGGCTTTTTGGCTTCGAGTTGCTGTAGTTTCACAATCGATTTTGAATTGAAAACATGCCCTTTGGGTAAAAGCATGATGCCGGCATGGCTGTGCAGTGAGTTTGCCAGTGTCATACTCTCTTCAAGTTCTTGAGCGCAAATTACTTTAATTGAGCCAATAGACGTGTCTGAGGCCATAAGCTGTACATGACTTGCCTCAAGCGATTTTACTATTTTTGGATGATATAAGCTGCCACTACCAAGCTTAATATTATTAAGTGCCACCTCATGACGCATTTTTGTAGTTAATAATGGATCGATTTGCTCATAATGCTCCCAGTAATCGCGAGCAACGCTGAGCACCATAGCCCCAATGGGAATATCGTTTTTAGCAAGCCCTTTGGGTATTCCTTGGCCGTTGTAGCGTTCGAATTGATGATAAATTGCATAAAAGATCATCATAAGTACGTTTTATCACTAGTTTGGTTTAAAAAACGTACAACCACGTTGTTTTTAGTTCTTATAAATATAACTTTATATTTAACATTGTATTAACTTGTGGTGGGGTGGTATTAAATCGCTACTTTGATTGTATTTTAAGCTCTTAAAGGTGTTATTTTCCTGTTTTTTAAGTTGTTTGCATTTTTATGCTAATTTTATCAATTTTTTTGTTTCTTTTTGTTTGTGTATGTTGCTAGGATGTTATCAAGGGGGTATACGAATATACCCCACACACATTATAAGAATACACAAAACAGGGTCATCATTATGTCAACATATCGTTTAAACACCTTGGCTGTAGCGGTTGCTTTTGCCTTCAGTGCGCCAAGTATGGTTAATGCACAAGAAGCGTCAGCTAAAGCTGAAAAAAATATCGAACAAATATCTGTTTTAGGATCGCGAGTTTCAAACCGAACTGCCACTGAGTCGTCATCACCTATTGATTTAATTGACGCAGATGATTTAAACAAAGGCGGCTTTACCGAGCTTGGACAGAGCTTACAGGCAACGGCGCCGTCATTTAACTTCTCACGAACACAGGTTTCTGATGGTTCTGATTTATTTCGCCCTGCTACATTACGCGGCTTACAACCAGATCAAACCTTGGTTTTAGTCAACGGTAAGCGCCGTCATAATCAATCTATTTTTGGTTTAACAAGTACTGTGGGCGGCGGCTCTGCGGGTACTGACATGAATGCGATCCCGCTTATTGCTTTAAAAGGGGTTGAGGTGTTGCGTGATGGTGCGGCGGCGCAGTATGGCTCAGATGCAATTGCAGGGGTTATCAACTTATCACTTAATAACTCAACAGATTTAACCACCGGGTACGTACAATATGGCGAAACGGCAGAAGGTGATGGAGAAACAATTTCTGCGGGTTTAAATCGTGGTTTTGAATTAGGTAATGAAGGCGGTTTTATTAATTTATCGCTTGAGTACCGCGATGCAGATAAAACTAACCGCGCAGAGCGAGATACGGGTGGGTCACTTAATGTTGCACCAGGTACTTTATCGGACGAAGTACGTTGGGGACAAGGTAATGCAGAGAGTGAATTCACTTCGGTATTTTACAATATGGCGTTGCCAATGGGTGAGGGGGAGCTTTACTCATTTGGTGGTTACTCTGAGCGAACTGCACTAGGCAACGGCTTTTACCGTAATTTTAATGAAGCGTCTAAAAACGTAACGCAAGTTTACAGCGACGGTTTTTTACCGCAAATAGATAATGAAGCACAAGATATTTCGGTATCAGTTGGTTTTAAAGGTGAAATTAACCCTGATTGGACCTACGATATTTCTGCAGTTTATGGTGAAAACCAATACGATTTTACCTCACGCAATACTTTAAATGCGTCATACGCGGCGGAGTATTTATTTAATAACCCGGATGCAAGCGATGCCGATATAGCCGCGAATGCTGGCCCAACAGAGGGATACTCGGGTGGTTTTAGGTTTGATCAAACAACCTTTAATGCAGATATAAACGGGATTGTTGATATTGGTCGTAGTGAGCCTGTTTATGTTTCAATTGGCGCTGAATACCGTAAAGAAAACTATGAAATTGTACCCGGTGAAGAAGCATCATACGCATGTGGAACAGCCAACACGGATACCTCATACCCATCGGTGAACGATCCGAGTCAATTTGCACAATGTGGTTTTCAAGCTTATAACGGCCTTCGTCCTGAAGCCTCGAATAAGAGCGACCGTGATAGCTATGCGGTGTATGTTGATGCAGAAACCATGTTAAACGATGCATGGAATGTGAGCGGCGCACTTCGCTATGAAGATTTTTCTAATGCGGGTGACGACATCATAGGTAAAGTAGCAACACGTTATGAATTTAATGATGACTTTGCGGTACGTGGTGCGTTATCAACGGGTTTTAGAGCACCATCATTACAGCAAAGTGGTTACACTGCTTTTACCACTAATTTAGGGTCTGACGGCACGTTAAGTCAGTCGTTTACTGCGACAACAGGTTCAGCATTTCCTGCAGCTTTAGGCGTTGATACTTTAAAGCTTGAAACATCAACTAACTACAGTGCCGGTTTTGTTTACGATGTGACCAGTGACTTATCATTAACGGTGGATTTTTACCGAGTAGAAATTGAAGACCGTATTACATTAGGTAGCTTGTTGTCGGCGGATGATGTGGCGTTTAGTCCTGAGGCGGTTGCTGCTCTGCAAGCAACGGGTGCAGTGCAAGCGAATTACTTTTCAAACTCTGTAAACTCAACCACTCAAGGCGTGGACATTATTGCGTCATACCGCACCGATTTATATGACGGTAATTTCTCTGCTACGTTTGCGGGTAACTTAAACGAAACTAAAATTGATAGTGTGAATGCAGCGCCAGGTATTCCAAAAAATGTGGCACTTGATGATATTCAGAGTAGCTTCTTAACTGATGGACAACCGGGTGAACGTGCAACGCTTACTTTTGATTATGAGCGTGATTCGTACAGCTCAATGATCCGCTTTAACTACTTTGGCGAAACCGATGTGAAGTATTTTGCTAACGATCATATTGAGCTAGCTACTGATGGCTCATTTAAAGCGACGAGTACTGTAGAATCAGCCGTATTAGTGGATTTAAATGTAAGTTATCAAATTAACGAGATGTTTGCGTTATCGGTTGGCGCAGACAACGTATTTGACGAAACACCGGATGAATTAGGTGATGATGAAGTATTAAATGCTATCTCTAATGGGGCATTTAAATACCCATTGCGTGCTGTACCCTATGGCTTTGATGGCCGTAGTTACTATGCAAAATTAAGTTTTAGTTTTTAATTTTATAAGCTAAATAGGCGCCGTTATAAACGGCGCTTTTTTTATGGCTAAAATATATTTAAAACAGCATTAAAAATGATTGCATGCTTGAAAATTAAGCCTACAATCGCCATCCATAACGAAGGCGCATTGCTCCTTCGAGTGATTCTTTTATTTTTAACGAATAGGAAATAATATGACTAAAAAATGCAAAGCAAAAGCGGTTAATAAATCCGCTGTAGACACCGGCCGCGGCGTGATCAAACACAACGCATTAGCAGCACTGGTAACCTCTAAAGTATTTAAGCCGCAAGTGGTTAAAGCTAAAAAAGGCAAAGGCTCGTTTAAACGCAACAACAAACATGCAGGACAAGAGTCCTATTTAATCGCGGCTTAATTAGCACCGATCAAATAGGGCTTTTGAACGTACCGAAATAAGGCAGGCTACGAGCGACGAGCTACGGGTTTCGAGTCACGAGCAGCGAACACAACCTAGCACCTTTAGCCTTCTCTTTCCGCGCAGCGTCTCATAACCTCTATGTGAAAATTTTACTAAAACCTATTTGACCACAGAGAAGCGAATGAGAAGAAAGTAAACAGGCAACAGGTTTCGAGTGACGAGTAGCGAGCTTGTGCAAACAACCTAGTATCTAGTCATACTATTCCTAAAACCTAAAACCTAAAACCTAAAACCTAAAACCTAAAACCCAGAACCTAA
>NZ_PNCV01000015.1:0-74221 GCF_005886925.1 Pseudoalteromonas sp. S3260 | reverse complement strand
CACTTGGCGCTATTGGGTAGAAAAGCCCAGCGGCACACTTGCCCAAGACTTAACCTTGGGCTTGTAACGAGAGTCAGCTAGCCAGTATTATGTTCGAGGTTTTCTTATTACACAGGCCAGTCGGCGGCGTCTAAGTCATCTAATTGTGCATCGCAATGCTCATTTCCTTGCCACTTGGCAATGTATACACCGTGTGGGTCGTATTGCTGGGTTTGTTTTGCCAAGTTAAAGTGTCGCCCACCGCGCGGATCGACCCCAACCCCAGCAATATATTGCCAGTTGCCCCAATTAGCGGCTACATCGTAATCAATAAGTTGTTGTTCAAAGTAAGCAGCGCCATAGCGCCAGTCTAGTTGTAGTTCGTTGACTAAACAGCTGGCTGCAATTTGTCGTGAACGGTTAGTGATAAAGCCCGTTGCGTTAAGCTCTTTCATAATAGCGTTAACTAGCGGAAATGGGGTACTGCCTTGGCACCATTTTGCAAAACGGTTCGGGCTAAAAGTGGTAAGTGGCGAGCTTTGTTTTTTACCTTTAAAAGTAAATAACTGATGCTTCACATTAATTGCATGCCACTTAAAATACTCACGCCAGAGCAATTCAAACTTGATCCAGTATGTTGATTCATTTTCCCCATGCTGCGCTTCATAGGCATCTACTGCACAAAAAATTTGCTTGGCACTAATACAACCAAAAGCCAGCCAGCTACTAAATTTAGTCGAGTTATCAAAGCCATCCAGCTCATTACGGGTGATTTTATAGCTGCTTGGTAAAGCTGATGAAAAGTACTGTAGACAATGCGCAAGGCCGGCTTTGTGTCCACCTTGGAGTAAAGGGTTTCCTGTTGGCGGCTCTGATATAGGCTGTTTAGCACATAAAATAATAGGCGGTGGAAGTCTTTTTGCTGAGAACGGCACTGCGGATAAACTGATACCAGTGGCTTCGATTTTTTTTCTAAAAGGGGTAAAGCCGGTTGGTAAATCAGCAAGTTCAAAGGGCAGTTGTTGCTGTTGATATAAGGTATCTTGCATCACAGATTTAAATACCACAGTAGCGTATTTCGATTTAAGCGCGGTAATTTGGCGTTGCTCATAAACGCCTATTTGCTCGCTATAAACAACTTCATCAATGCCAAGCTCATTAATACGCTGTGTTAATACCCTTACAGGATCGCCTTCTAAAATATGCAAGGTTTGGCCAAGCCCTAAAACAGACTCCTGTAGCTCGTATAGGCTTTGCATTAGAAAGCGTTGTTTATGTACACCATAGGGTTTTTGTTGATAGTTATTGCTTTTAAACCAAGCAGGATTGATCACAAATACGATATCAAGTTCACATTGTTGTTGTGATAAATCATTGAGTATGGGGTTGTCATCAATGCGCAAATCATTTTGCAGCCAATACAGAATACGTTTTTTCATACTTAAGCTCTGGTTTTTAAAATCATTAACTTTACGAAGCAAAAGCGGGTAGGGATTAGTTTTGAGGTGTTTAATAGGGCTTTAAAAAGAGGCGGTAACAATACCGCCTCTCAATTTGTTCTAGCTTTATTTTAAATAGCTGATTTTTGCTGTGCTATCCAGTCATTAATTACATCTTCAAGTACCGCCATAGGGAGTGAACCTTGACCAATAACGGTATCGTGGAAGCTGCGTATATCAAATTGTGCGCCTAGCTGTTTTTCGGCTTTGGCACGTAGTTCGCGTATTTTAATTTCGCCCATTTTGTATGAAAGCGCTTGGCCTGGCCAAGAAATATAGCGGTCTATTTGATCTTCCACTGCGCTTTGTGGCAAAGCGGTATGATCAGCCAAATAATCAATCGCCTTTTGGCGGCTCCAGCCAAAGGCATGAATACCGGTATCAACCACTAAGCGCACTGCGCGCCACATTTCGTAGCCTAAACGGCCAAAGTCACTGTATGGGCTTTGGTAAAAGCCCGCTTCTTTACCTAAACGCTCTGTATAAAGTGCCCAGCCTTCGCCAAATGCTGAGTGACTCAGTGTGCGTCTAAATTCAGGAACGTCTAACTCCATCGCAATGGCGTTTTGTAAATGATGCCCAGGTATGGCTTCGTGTAGGCTAAGTGCTTCTAAATTATATAAAGGCTGCAGTTTTGGAGTTGAGGCTAAAAAGTAAGTCCCCGGTGAACGATTATCTGGCGGTGGCATATAAAATGCGCCACGACTCGCTGAGCCTTTAATAGTAAAAGTATTGCGCGGTAAGTGGCCAAAGTAAGTAGGGAGTTTGCCATACATTTTTTGGGTTATAAAGGCGGTTTTTTCGAGCAAGTCTTGGGGATCGGTTGCGTAAAATTGCTCATCGGTTGCCAAAAATTCTAAAAACTCGCTATAGCTGCCATCAAAGCCAACTTTATCAATAATACTTTGCATTTGCGCTTTGATGCGTGCCACTTCTTTAAGGCCAAGCTCATGGATTTGCTTGGGGGTCGCATTTGTTGTGGTGTAATAATTTACTGTATATTTGTAATAATCAAGGCCCCCTTTGATGCTTGCAATACCGGGCTGCGCTCTACAATGTGGCATATATTCGTTTTCAAAAAAGTCATAAAATTGCTCGTAAGCAGGCACGACTTTTGAGGCAATTAACGCTTTAGCTTTATTTTGGTAAGTTTCTTTTTGCGCTGCGCTAAATGTATTAGGGATGCGAGTAAATGGCTCATATAAGGCGCTATTCTCAGGTTGTTTAACTATATGGGCGCTAATACTTTGGCCATAATTTTTAAACGTTTCGCAGTAGTGGGTAAAACCAGTTTGAATGCCTTGCTTCATTAAATTAATGTTTTGCTGATTAAAGCGCGGGTAATCACCAAGGCTCACTAAAAAGGCATCGTAATCCTCGGCGGTTAAAAAGGCCATGTTAGCCGGCGCTTCTGCAAAGTAAGTATGCCAGCCACTTAAAAAATTAACCGGAAAGTATTTATCTTGGTAAAGGTAGCTTTGCTGCTCGGTTTCTCGCTCATATTTAAACAAGCGGTAGTTCATTAACTGCTCGCTATTGAGCGTTTTAGGATCAATGCTGGCTAAGTTTTTTAGTACGCTGTTGTTGTAAGCTTGGCGCTTCGCAATGGCTTGCTCGCTCCAATCGGGTAGGGTACCGTTGGGCTTCCAACCATCAGGATCGGTTCTAAAAAATATTTTCTCAGCTTTGGCGTTTTGCCAGTGGTTATCAATAATGGTTTTTAAATCGCTGTTACTGTCGGCTAAGCTTGGCAGCGAGGTGGCTGCTAAGGCAATAGTTAAAATTGTTTTTTTTAGCATGTTGAATTTCACTTTTTAAAATTTTAATTATTATTTATGCGCGCTGATTTTATGATAATAACAAGTTCACTTAATTAATGCGTTGTTTTATAACATTAAGGCGTGTGTTTAATTGCTCTCCTTACTTACTTTATTTTAGATAAAAAAATAGCGTACTTTTATTGTACGCTATTTAATTTTGACCTAGCACCTAGCTTTTATTGCGGTTTTCTTTACTAAACGCGCGAATTTTACGTTTTTGCGACAAGGTTACTTTATTAGTACGCCCTGCAAATGGGTTATCGCCTTCTCTAAATTCAATTTTGATTGGCGTACCCATAATTTTTAGTGCTTTACGGTAGTAGTTCATTAGGTAGCGTTTGTAGCTATCAGGTAAATCATGAACTTGGTTACCATGAATGACGATACGCGGCGGGTTATAACCTCCAGCATGCGCATATTTAAGCTTAACACGACGACCGCGAACAAGTGGCGGCTGGTGATCCGCTTGTGCCATGTCCATAATACGACGCAACATAGCAGTACTAATTCGCTTAGTTGCCGACTCATACGCTTCGTCAACTGATTCAAATAAATGACCAACACCGGTACCATGCAGAGCAGAGATAAAGTGTAGGCGGGCAAAATCAATGAAGCCTAAGCGACGATCAAGCTCAGTTTTAATACGATCTTTAACGTAGTTATCTAGGCCATCCCACTTATTCACGGCAATAACCAATGAGCGTCCTGAGTTAAGCGCAAAACCTAACAGGCTTAAGTCTTGATCAGAAATGCCATCGCGAGCATCAATCACTAGTAGCACAACGTTACAATCTTCAATTGCTTGTAGTGTTTTAATGACTGAGAACTTCTCAACCACGTCACTTACTTTTTTACGTTTACGCACACCAGCGGTATCGATAAGAATATATTCTTTGTCGTTACGGGTCATCGGAATGTAAATTGAGTCGCGGGTTGTACCTGGCATGTCGTATACAATAACACGGTCTTCACCTAGTATGCGGTTAGTAAGGGTTGACTTACCTACATTTGGACGACCAATAATTGCCAGCTTTACCGGTTTATCGGCAAATGCTTGGTGATCGGTGTCATCTTCTTCACCTTCTTGATATAAGTCGATAAGTTCTTCATCGTCATCGGCTACATCTTCATCAAGAGCGGCAAGCTCAGCAATAACAGGCTGAAGAGTTTGCTCAAGCAGTAAAGTAATACCACGGCCATGTGCGGCAGCGATATGATGAACTTCACCAAGTGAAAGTTGATAAAATTCAGCACAGTTTGAGTCGGCATCAATGCCGTCTGTTTTATTGGCAACAACAAAACATTTTTTCTCTTGCTTACGTAAGTGGTTAGCAATAGCTTGGTCAGCCACTGTCATACCTACGCGAGCATCAACTAAAAATAAAACAATATCCGCTTCTTCAATGGCTAGTAATGACTGATCAGCCATTTCGGTTTCGATACCTTCTTCTGAGCCATCAATACCGCCCGTATCTACCACGATAAATTCAAAGCCATCGTAATTTGCTTGGCCATATTTTCTATCACGCGTTAAGCCAGGAAAGTCGGCAACGAGTGCATCACGAGTACGTGTTAAACGGTTAAATAATGTGGATTTGCCCACATTGGGTCGCCCTACAAGAGCGATCACGGGAAGCATAAACTACCTCTTTAAAAAACAACAAAAGGCTTCGCAGTGCGAAGCCTTACAAAAAATAATTAACTATTAGTGCCTTACACTAATAGTAGACAGTTAGTTCGGTATTTTTACCGCGCTAACTTCACCATCGCGGGTGTATAAAATCAATTTATCGTCAGCGACAACGGGCTCAACAAAAAAACCTGAGCTGTCAAAGTCTTCACGAGATACTAGCTCGCCAGTGTCTTTATTTAACCAATGCAAATTGCCTTCTTGGTCACCTAACGCTAAATAATTACCGGCAACCGCTGGGCCTGTTAAGTACCAGCCACGAAGAGCGGGTTGGCTCCAACGTTCAATGCCTGAATCTTTATCAAGTGCATAAACAACGCCGTTACTATCAACAACGTAAATTGTTTGCAAATCCATGGCAATTTCACGGTAGCTGCTGTATTCACGTTTCCATACAACATTACCAGAACGAATATCAACTGCTGATAAGTTCCCATTGTATGCAATCGCATAAGCAAACGGGCCACTAATAAGTGGTTGTGTATCAACATCAACTAAACGCTCAAACTCTGATGCGCCTTTTGCTACTGCAATTTCTGCGCTCCACGCTGAGTAGCCGCTCTCAGAAATTAAAACACTGAGCTTACCTGTTTCAAGGCCAACCAACACACCACCATTAGCGACGGTTGGTGAACTTTGACCGCGTAAGGTAAGTGCTGGCACTTCTTGCTCAAAGCTCCAGCGCTCTTCACCCGTATCAGGATGCAGGGCCAGTAACTTACCTGATGCTAAATTAACAAACACTAAACCATCGCCTGCAGCAGGTTTAGACAGTGATTCGCCTGGCACTTTTTTACGCCAAACTTCTTTACCAGTCTCACGATCAAGTGCAATTACATAACCATGTTCAGAGCCTAAATAGATTTTACCATAAGCTTGTAATATTCCGCCTGATAATTTTGCACTATCGTTATCGCTCCAAGGCCAAAACGATAAATCTTGGCGAACGTCGGTTTCCCATTGGGTATCGCCATTGGCAAGTGATAAGGCTTCTACTTGGCCTTCACGGCTAGCAACATACACTGTCTCTTTATAAACAGCAGGTGATAAGCGTGAAAAGTAATGCTCTACACCACTACCAATTGATTCTTGCCATACCACATCAGTTTCAAATTGATTGGCTATTTCTGGAAGCACCAGTTCTTCTTCATCATCACTTGATGAACAGCCAATAAGTGTTGCCATACATAGGGCAAGCGTTGCTGTTGTTATTTTTCTCATGCCTAAAACCTTATGCCGCTGGGCTAGTTACTGCTAGGTCATCTAACTTAATTTGTAAAAGAGGATTGCTCGTTACTCCACCTGCATCAACAGCAGCTTGGTAAGCTACGCGTGCTTGCTCTTTATTGCCTTGTTGAGTGTAAATATCACCTTTTAATTCAGCCACATTTGCGTTAAATGCCTCTGGCAACGGCGAATTTAACGTGGTTAATGCATCATCGTATTGTTGTTGAGCAATTTGCACACGCGCTAAACGCGTAGTGGCAATGGCTTTTAACTGCGCGTTATCGACATTTGATACAATCCAGCTTAGCTTTTCATTCGCTACATCTAATTTTTGTGCATCTACCGCTTCTTTTGCAGCAACAAATGCCGCTAGAGTTGCGTACTGAGTGTCTTTGTTTTCACTGATAAATGCATCAGCAGACGCTAATACGCTGTCGCTTTCAACAAGCTTAGTGTATGCATCAGATGCTTGCTCTGCAGTCGTTATTTGATTTTGGTTGTATGCTTTCCAGCCATATAAACCACCTAAACCAACAATAACGCCTAACGCTAGTGAAAGGCCGTTTTCACGAAAAAAGCGTTTAATTGCTTCTGCTTGTTGTTCTTCTGTTGAATAAATTTCCATGCTTACCTCTGTTAAAGCGCTTCACTACTTACGCTTTATATAATTTAGCTATTAATTAGTTCTGCAAGTAACGTTTTAGCTTGTTCTAGTTCTAGTGTGACTTGTTCTTTACGTTCACGTAAGTATTTAATAGTCACAACGCTTTGCTCTAATTCATCTTCACCGATAATAATTGCGACGAGCGCATCGCTTTTATCAGCACGTTTAAGTTGTTTTTTAAAGTTACCACCGCCAGCGTGCACCATTACGCGTAATCCAGGTACATCACGACGTAAGGTAGATGCAATTATAGGCGCTTGAATACTGGCTTTGTCGCCCATAGCTGCTAAATATACATCAGCACTACGGCGTATGTCACCTACACATTCAAGTGCTTGAAGCAGTAAAACCAAGCGCTCTAAACCCATCGCGAAACCTACCGCAGGGGTTGATTTACCGCCTAATTGTTCTACTAAACCATCATAACGACCACCAGCACATACAGTACCTTGTGCACCTAAGCTGTCGGTTACCCATTCAAATACAGTGCGGTTGTAATAATCTAAGCCACGTACCAGCTTTTCATTAACCGCGTATTTGACGCCTGCGGCATCTAATCGTTCACATAAATTTTCAAAATGTTCTTTTGATTCAGCATCTAAATGTTCAGATAACTTTGGTGCATCGACTAAGATTGCCTGAATATCTGGATTTTTAGTATCCAAAACGCGCAGTGGGTTAGAGTACATACGACGTTTTGAATCTTCATCTAGTACATCGGTATGTTGTTCTAAAAAGGCGATTAAGGCATCGCGGTACTGTGCGCGAGCTTCGTTTGAACCTAATGAATTAAGTTCTAAACGCACATGGTCAGTAATGCCAAATGCTTCCCAAAGTTGCGCCGTGAGTAAAATAACTTCGGCGTCAATATCGGCGCTGGCAATACCAAAAGTTTCTAAACCAAATTGGTGAAATTGACGGTAACGACCTTTTTGTGGGCGTTCATGGCGAAACATAGGGCCCATGTACCAAAGGCGTTGTTCTTGATTGTATAACAGGCCATTTTCGTTGCCTGCACGTACACACACCGCGGTACCCTCAGGGCGCAGAGTTAAATTATCACCGTTACGATCGGCAAAGGTGTACATTTCTTTTTCTACAATATCGGTTACTTCACCAATAGAGCGTTTAAATAGGTCGGTTGATTCTACAATTGGAAAACGAATTTCTTGATAACCAAACGATGATACGGTCTCGCGTAAAATGTGCTCTACTTTCTGCCAAACTTGCGTATCGCCTGGCAGGCAATCGTTCATACCGCGAACTGCCTGAATTTGTTTTGCCACTGATAAATCCTAAATCTGTTTATGTGCAACCCTGGGTTGCAACCACGTAAAACTAAAAAATCGACCCTGCATTATAACCTTAACTATAAGGTAATTGCGAGCGTAGCGGAGCGTACGTAATTTATACTACGTTGTGAATACCGCGACTAAAAAAGGTCATTTAAATACATAGTGTTGTAACAACACATCACTCTACGATTTTTATGTCGATTGGAGTTTGTTGTTGCTTCTGTTCAATGAAATCGCGTACATAGCCTTCAAGTTGATCAACAATATTATTGTTATCAATACGGGCTTTTTGGCGTTCGCCATTAATGTATAAACCTGAGCGACGGTTTGCGCCGGCAAGACCAATATCACTCACTAATGCTTCGCCTGGTCCGTTAACCACACAGCCAATGACTGACACTGAAACTGGCTCAATAATATCTTCTAAACGCTCTTCAAGCTGATTCATGGTGCTTACTACATCAAACTCTTGGCGCGAACAGCTAGGGCAAGCAATAAAATTAATGCCGCGAGAACGAATACGCAATGATTTTAATATATCAAAGCCTACTTTTATTTCTTGAACTGGATCCGCTGCTAATGATACACGCAGCGTGTCACCAATACCTTCAGCCAATAACATCCCTAAACCAACGGCCGATTTAACTGAACCAGAGCGCATGCCGCCTGCTTCGGTAATACCTAAATGCAGTGGCTGATCGATTTCTTTTGCAAGTAGACGATACGCGCCAACCGCTAAAAATACGTCTGATGCTTTCACCGAAATTTTAAATTGGTCAAAGTCTAAGCGACGTAATATATCTACATGACGCATAGCAGATTCAAGTAGAGCTTCAGGTGTTGGCTCGCCGTATTTTTCTTGTAGGTCGCGCTCAAGTGAGCCACCATTTACGCCAATACGAATCGGAATGTTATGCTCACGGGCTGAGTCGACAACAGCTCTAATACGTTCTTCACTGCCAATGTTTCCTGGGTTAATACGTAAACAATCAACACCATACTTTGCTACTTTTAATGCAATGCGGTAGTCAAAGTGAATATCAGCAACCAGCGGTATCGATACCTGCTCTTTAATACTTTTAAATGCTTCAGCTGCATCCATGGTCGGTACAGATACACGTACTATGTCAGCACCGGCATCTTGAATCGCTTGAATTTGAGCTACAGTGGCATCAATGTCCATGGTGTCTGTGTTGGTCATTGACTGCACGGCAATTGGTGCACCATCACCAATTGGAACATTACCCACATTAATGCGGGTGGATTTTCTGCGTTTTATAGGAGATTCTGAAAACATAGCGACTACTCTGCTAAGGGTAATTTAAATTTAGCTAAACGGTTTTTAGGAAAAGCCGAAATATCAACTGGCTCACCATTTAGGGTAATACGAACAACATCGTGCTTGCCTAATACCACTGAAAAAGGCGCTACACCAGTCAAGGTCATTTCGTAGCCTGCTTTTTTTACACCAAATGCAATTTTCTCATCGTTGGCATCGTGGATTTCAACCCAACTTTCGTCATTAAACATCATAATAATAGTGCTTAAATCACTGCTTGTTGGTTCACTTTGGCTTTGTGCATCGTTTAGGGGAGCAGCCTGAATTGTTTGTTGTTCATTGAATACGCTTGAGTTTGCTTGTGGTGCAGGCTCAATCTCATTTGATTGTGCTTCATCGGCAGCTTCTGCTAACAGTTTTGTGCTTTTTTGTTGCTCCGAGATGAGCGAGTTATTTGCATTAATAGTGTCAGTTTGTTCATCAATAGGCATTGCATTTTGCCACCACCATACAGCAGATGAGCCAATAACAATGGCTAAAATTAAATAACTTACCGTCATTAGTCGGCTGTCATGCGCTTCTTTTTCTGTACGTCTTGAAAAGCTTTGCATATCTACAGGCTTATCTGAAGCACTATAGGCTGGCAGCATAGTTAAAATAGCAGTGCTATCAATGTTTAGCGTGCGACAATAATTTTTTATGTAGCCTTTAACAAATGTTTTTGCGCCTAGTAAATGATACTCGTCGTTTTCAATATGCTCAACTTGCGATTCAGTCAACTTTAATAATGAGGCAATCTTAGCAATGCTAATGTTTGCATTTTCTCTATGTGTTTTTAGTATTTGACCTACAGAGGGTTCATCGTTCTGCGGTTGTGTATTATCTTCATTCATAATGTGTATCAGTTTGGATCCACTAGTAAAAGTTTATGTTTTGGCTTAACAACTAGAGTAAGACTTCGTTTTTATTTTTTGGTATTCGTTAATTCTTGTTGCTAAGGCGCACTATAAAAAGGGACTACATGAAATATCTTAAAAACTATACCGTGTTTAGATAAAATTTATGTGTTTTTAAGTCCTTTAATACACCTTATTCGTAGTAGTCTAGCATTGTATCACACTGAAATGCTAAATTGCTTTACCCTAAAACAGGCTTTTACACATCATCCTCAAGGCTATATTTTGGTTTACAGCTAAAAGGTGTGTAATTATCTAGCGTATTTTTTTTGTTTGCTCACCTGACGCTTCGCTATTTGAAGCCGGTACTGGGCTTTTTTTACGAATAACCTTTATTTTCGGCTCAGCAATAATTTGATTGTTATTATTGCTTTCTTGTAATTCATCCAACTGTGCTTGGCGATATTTTTCACGTAGTACTTCAAATTCTGTTCGTCTTAACTGGTTATCGCGAATAGCGTTAGCTTGCATACTACTAGGGTAGGTTTGTAATAAGGTCGTCGCAATTTTTTCTGCTTCTTCAATTCTGCCCATTCGTTGTTTAACCAAATAGCCAAGCAATAAAGCGCGAGAAGAAACTTGCGCGGTATCGTCATAACGTTTTATTAAGTTGCTGGCTTTGTACAAGTCGCTTTTTGCGTAATATAAAGCGGCTAAGCTTATTAATGTAGATGCGCGTTGTGAACTATGGTTTAGTGCTTGCTGAAAATAGCTTTCGGCGTTGGTGAAATCGTTAAACTCAATGGCACATAGAGCCAAATTTTCATAGCTTTGTGCTACACGAATATAACTGGGTATTTCAATCGCTTTTAAAAACTGATCGGTGGCGCGGTCATACTCATTAATACTGCACAAAAACGTGCCGTAGTTGTTTAAGGTGTTAGGGTCATTTGGCTTAATGGCCAACGCTTTTTGATAGGCTTTGTCGGCTAATCCGTTCTCGCCAACTTGTTGGTAATAGTATGCTAAAGAGTAGTGTACTTCGGGTAAGTTTGGGGCGTACTCGCTGGCACGTTCTAAGTTATATTTCGCTTGAGAGTTATTGCCTGTATTTAAATACTGTAATGCCAATGCTATGCGCGTGCGAGCTGCACCATCGTTATTAATTTTATTCTCGAGGACCGGTTTATCGCTGCCGTTGTAACTATTCTCGGTAACACAACCGCTTAAAAACAGTGTTGATAGTGCTAACGTAAGTAAAGATCGCATTACTTTGTCTCTTTATTTATATCCATAACCTCTATCTTACCTCAAAGCCTTTGTGTTGCATCATTTATTTAAAAATAAACGATATATCACAAAGGCTTTTGATTACTCAAAAAATTAGGCTTGATGAATATTCACTGCAATTGCATTGTCATCACGCATTTTCTTTTTCGCCATACGCTTCGTACGATCTACAACATCGCCAGCTAACTGGCCGCAGGCAGCGTCAATGTCGTCCCCGCGAGTACGACGAACAATACAGGTAATACCCGCAGCTTGTAATACTTTAGAGAAGCGATCAATTCGACTGTTGCTTGAACGAGTATATTCATTACCTGGGAATGGATTAAATGGAATAAGGTTAACCTTCGAGGGCGTTCCCTTTAACGTTTTAACCAGTTCATGAGCTTGATCGGTACTATCGTTAACACCGTTAAGCATTACATATTCAATAGTCACATCTTTATTGGCTTTTGAACCGTCAATGTAACGACGACACGCAGCTAAAAACTCTTCGATTGGGTACTTTTTGTTTATTGGTACCAAAATATCACGCAGTGCGTTATCAGGGGCGTGAAGTGAAATAGCCAGCGCTACGTCGATTTTTTCTTTTAATAAATCAAGGGCAGGTACTACACCCGAAGTACTTAATGTAACGCGGCGCTTAGATAAACCAAAGCCCCAGTCGTCCATCATTAATTCCATCGCCGGTACCACGTTTTTAACGTTAAGTAACGGCTCGCCCATACCCATCATCACGACGTTAGTGACAGGGCGCTTTTCACTGTTTCCATCAAGGCCAATATCTTTGGCTACACGCCATACTTGGCCAATAATTTCAGACACTTTTAAGTTACGGTTAAAGCCTTGTTGTGCCGTTGAGCAAAAAGTACATTCTAGTGCACAGCCCACTTGAGAAG
This sequence comes from Pseudoalteromonas sp. S3260, assembly GCF_005886925.1. Classification (NCBI taxonomy): domain Bacteria; kingdom Pseudomonadati; phylum Pseudomonadota; class Gammaproteobacteria; order Alteromonadales; family Pseudoalteromonadaceae; genus Pseudoalteromonas; species Pseudoalteromonas sp. S3260. The sequence goes on along the minus strand of NZ_PNCV01000015.1, from coordinate 61,686 downwards.
ATACACACAAGGTGGCGCGATCTTTTTCTGGGATCCAAACTGCTTCAACTTCTTGACCGCCTTCTAACACGAGTGCGTATTTGATGGTACCGTCGCTGGCTTGTTGGCGAACTGATATTTCTGGTGCAACAATTTCGCATTCATTTTTAAGCTTTTCTTTTAGCTTTTTGTTTACGTTACTCATTTCGTCGAAATTATCTACGCCAAAATGATAAATCCATTTCATCACCTGATCGCCACGGAATGGCTTTTCACCGAATGATACAAATAGCTCTCGCATTGCATCTCGGTTTAAATCTAATAAGTTAATCTTTTTTTGCTCGGTCATGTAACAACCTCAATCGGTGGCGGTGATGGTAAAAATTTACAAGGACGAATTGTACACAATTCATCCACTATAATCATTAAGTAAAACATCAAAAAGAAATGGCTAATACTTTACTTAATGACTAAAAAAGGGCTCGAAAGCCCTTTTCATACTTTGCATCACAGGGTTAGCTGTGAACTCGAATTAACGAGTACGTGGGCAAAGCTCTTCGTCAGCGAAGAAGTACGCGATTTCGCGAGCAGCAGATTCAACAGCGTCAGAACCGTGAACCGCATTTTCGTCGATGCTATCAGCGTAGTCTGCACGTAAAGTGCCAGCTAGTGCTTCAGCAGGGTTAGTAGCACCCATTATTTCACGGTTTTTAAGAACAGCGTTTTCGCCTTCAAGAACAGTAACCATTACTGGGCCAGAAGTCATGAAAGATACTAAAGCGCCAAAGAAAGGACGTTCGCTGTGTTCAGCGTAGAAACCTTCAGCTTTCTCTTGTGAAAGGTGAACCATTTTAGCTGCAACGATTTTAAGACCCGCAGTTTCGAAACGGTTGTAGATTGCGCCGATGTGGTTTTTAGCAACTGCATCAGGTTTTACGATTGAAAAAGTACGCTCTAAAGCCATCTTTGTGCTCCAATAATTTAAATAAAAGGTTGAATATTAACGGGCGCGAATTATACGCGTTTTAGTCGAAAAAACCTAATTTATTCTACGTTGACGAATATTTTAATTTAACAACCTATACTTACTGAACTAAAAAAGTGGCTATAACGTTAATATGAGTTTATAAATCAGTGCTGCATCTGATTTGTATTATTTTTAGTCATAGCGATTGTCAATGCGTCTATCGACTCCAAATGCATGAAGAATACATGCAAACTTTAAGGTAAAAGTATGTTTTTCAACCAATCTTTAAAAGCTCAAGTTGCTGATTTACAAAGTAAGCTTTCTGTGAGGGAGCAGGTTAAGCAAAGTTTAGACAGTGAAATGCTGGTATTAGAGCTTGATAAACAAGGCGCTATTTTAAGACAAAATAAAAACTTTGAGCGGGAGTTTAACTACTCGAATAATAAAATAATTAATAAAAACATTTTAGATTTCATTTCAGAAAATGCGAGAAATAACGCTGATTTTCATGCCTTTAAAAAAGCGTTAAGTAAAGCCGAACATTTTGCTGGCGCTATTCAAGTATCTCACGAAAACGGACAACGAGATTGGTTACGCTGTATTTTACACCCGATAAAAAATGAGCAAGGTCAGCTTGAGTATTTAACCCTGCATTGCACTGTGCTTACACAAATAATTGAAAGCTCGAGAGAAAACGAAGATTTAATCAAAGCATTGCATCGTTCAACAGCGGTTATTGAGTTTGATACTCAGGGTATAGTTCTACGTGTTAATGACAACTTTTTAAAAAGTATGAGTTATTCAAGACAAGACGTGGTGGGCAAGCATCATGTTATGTTTTGTGACGAACAAGAAGCGAGTAGTAAAGAGTATCAAGGCTTCTGGCAACGGTTGCGCAATGGCGAGTTTATTGCGAGCAGATTTAAACGTATTGATAAGCACGGTCATGAGGTGTGGTTAGAAGCATCATATAATCCGATTTTTAATGAAGCCAATGAGCTCTACAAAGTAGTAAAGTTTGCTACGGTGATCACTGATCAAGTAGAAAGAGAAATGGCTACAGAGCAAGCGGCAAATATTGCGCATGGCACCTCTATCGAAACTGACAATAACGCGGATAAAGGCGCGGAGGTGGTACAAAAAACTGTACAGGTTATGAACGAACTGTCGGTGCAAATGGAGCAAGCTGCTCAAGAAATTTCAGCATTAGATAAACAATCGCAACTTATTGCGAGCATAGTGCAGAGTATTAGCAGCATTGCTGATCAAACTAATTTATTGGCGCTTAATGCGGCTATTGAGGCCGCGCGTGCTGGTGAGCAAGGCCGTGGGTTTGCCGTAGTCGCCGATGAAGTACGTTTACTCGCTTCAAGAACCAGTAAAGCTACCGAAAAGATTGTGGATGTTGTACAGCAAAACCAAAATTTAACCCAATCAACGGTGGCTGTAATAGAGCAAGGCAAACACAAAGCTCAGCAAGGATTAGATCTTTCTAATGAGTCGGGCCATGTGATGAATGATATTAAAAAAGGCGCGCAACAAGTTGTTGATGCCGTTAGTCAATTCTCGAACCAATTAAGCAGTATAAAATAACTTAAATCTGCTGCTCTTCATTTATTAGCGCAGAAGGAAATTTTGATGATCTTGATCAAGGTTTCTCTTTTGCCCCCTCATTATACTTGCGCGGTTTATTTTCCTTAATACCAATTCGCTTAATTAAGTGGTCTATTTTGAGGCTGGAAAAACGTGTTGATAGCTAGGCAAAAAAATTGCTATTTAGTTGTTCTCGGCAATTGCTCCTGCATTGCTCTACCTTCTGCATCCATGCAGTCGTAAATGAGATTTTTTTAACGCAGGTAGCGACATGTTTAGCCCCGTAAAATGATTAAGTATTATTGCGGGTTGGTATAATTATTCATGCAACCGGCTTGAACCCGGTTCGATGTATGGAGCGCACATGTCAGCTGTTACTTCCTCAACCCCGTTTATTCCTGAACTACTTTGCCCTGCTGGTAGCTTAAAAAACATGCGTTATGCCTTTGCTTATGGTGCCGACGCTGTGTATGCCGGTCAGCCTCGTTACAGTTTAAGGGTTCGCAATAACGAATTTGATTTAGATACATTACAAATAGGGATTAATGAAGCACATGCGCTGAATAAAAAGTTTTATGTAGTGTCGAATATTGCCCCACATAACGCAAAAGTTAAGTCGTATTTACGTGATATAGAACCTGTTATTGCCATGAAACCCGATGCATTGATTATGTCAGATCCTGGGTTAATTATGCTAGTACGTGAAAAATGGCCCGATATGCCAATTCATTTGTCGGTTCAAGCCAATGCAGTGAACTACGCAAGCGTACAGTTTTGGGCAAAACAAGGTATTGAGCGGGTAATTTTGTCTCGCGAGCTATCGCTTGAAGAAATCAGCGAAATTCGTGCTCTGTGCCCAGAAACAGAACTAGAAGTATTTGTGCATGGTGCACTGTGTATGGCTTATTCAGGGCGTTGTTTACTCTCAGGCTATATTAATAAACGCGATCCCAACCAAGGCACCTGCACCAATGCATGTCGTTGGGAGTATGATGTTAAACCTGGCACTGAGAACGAAACCGGTGAAATGGTACATAAAATTGACCCTAAAACGGTTATACCTACGTTAGGTGAAGGCGCACCAAGTAACGATGTATTTATGCTAGAAGAGCAAGGTCGCCCGGGTGAATATATGCCCGCATTTGAAGACGAGCATGGTACTTATATCATGAACTCAAAAGACTTACGCGCCGTGCAATATGTAGAGCAGCTAACAAAAATGGGCGTGCACAGCCTTAAAATAGAAGGGCGCACTAAGTCATTTTATTATGTAGCCCGTACAGCACAGGTATATCGTAAAGCGATTGACGACGCCGTTGCAGGTAAACCATTTGATGCAGACTTATTTAAAACCCTTGAGAACCTTGCACACCGCGGTTACACCGAAGGATTTTTAAAGCGCCACGCTCATCAAGATTATCAAAATTACGAATACGGCCATTCAGTTTCTACCAAGCAGCAATTTGTAGGTGAAGTACTTGGTCGTAATGTTAATGGTTTAGTTGAAATAGATGTAAAAAATAAATTTTGTGTTGGTCATTCATTAGAGCTAATGACGCCAAAAGGCAATATTAGCTTTACCCTTGAGAGTATGGAAAACAAAAAAGGCGAAAGTATTACTGATGCTAAAGGCTCTGGCCATATCGTAAAAATCCGACTGCCTGACAACATTGATTTAGAGCACGCGATACTTATGCGCAACTTGGATGAAAACCAAGACACCCGTAATCCTTTCAAACAAGCTGTTTAACGGGTAATTCATGGCTTTATTAATAAACAGCAAATGCATTAACTGTGACATGTGCGATCCAGAGTGCCCAAATGAAGCCATTTATATGGGCGCTAAAATTTACCAAATAGATCCTGCAAAATGCACCGAATGTGTGGGTCATTACGACAAGCCAACGTGCGTCAGTGTATGCCCCATTGATTGTATAAAGCCCGACCCTAATCATCGAGAAAGTGTGGACGAACTGGCAGAGAAGTATGTGAGATTGATGGGTTAAGGGCATCGTTTGGTGTATTAAGTTGTGGTCAGTACATCAAACTCTCTTAGTTTATAAATCAGGGAAATAACCATAAGAGTCGTTAATTTCCTGGTTTTGTTGACTCACCCACGTAAAGTATTCTTTATTATCTAGCAAGCTGGCCGCCTCATTATCGACCATTATTATGGCATTTTGGTGCATTTGTAATATAGATGCTGGGCAGCTGGCTGATAAAGGACCGTTTACCATCTCTTGTATTGCTTGTGCTTTATTTTTACCGGTGGCAATTAATAACACATATTTTGCCTCCATGATGGTCGCAATTCCCATGGTCATTGCCATATCTGGTTGCGGTTCTTGGGGCGTAAATAGTCGGCTATTATCTTGTATTGTTTGTTTTGCTAAAGATTTAATGCGAGTGCGTGATGCAAAGCTGGATGAAGGTTCATTAAAGCCAATATGCCCATTGCCACCAATACCGAGTAATTGCAGATCAATTCCGCCCAGCTCTGTGATTTTTTTTTCAAACATCGTCCCTTGTTGTCTTGGATCTTGATGACGATTACAGGTGGGTAAAAAGGTGTTTTTTGGGTCGATATCTATATGATTAAACAACTGTTCATTCATAAAGTAACGGTAGCTATTGATGCTATTTTCATCAATGTCGTAATACTCGTCTAAATTAAAGGTGCTGACTTGGCTAAAATAAACCTCTTTGTTTTTATGCTTTACTATTAGCTGTTTATATAAATCAACAGGCGTACTACCAGTTGCAAGTCCTAGATTGGCATTAGGTTTAGTATTGATTAACTTTTTAATAAGCTCAGCGCCATTGTTGGCAACAGCGGCTTTATCATCAAATATAAGTACTTGCATTTTAGTTCTCGCTTAATTGTTTTTTAGCATAGTGATGAACACCAATAACATCGGCATTGGCACCCGATTTAGGTGCTAGTAAATTGACTTGATAAATCTCGGGTGCGTGTTGAATTTTTGCCGCCACCTTGTTAAAAAATAATGGTGCTAAGCCGACACTGCCCCCAATAACAACATTGCTATTACCAAAAGTAGCTTTCATATTAAATATAAGTTCGGCTACGGCTGCAGCGGCATTGTTAATAATAGGCATAATATCTGGGTGCTCAGCGTAGTCTGTAAATACATCTTTTGCGCTGATCGTTTTGTCTAATGCTTGGCTTGCATATTTTGCAATAGCAGTGCCAGAGGCAATCGCTTCCACACAGTTCTCTCGGCCACAATGGCAAGCGTAGTGTTGATTTGATAAGGTTTTAACTGTGGTGTGACCCAAGTGGGCGCAAAACCCATCGGCGCAGGTTATTATATCGTTGTTAAAAACAATACCTGCCCCAACACCTGTTGAGACGGTGATATAAATAAAGTTTTTATTATTCAGTTGCTCATTTAATACGTACTCTGCCCAAGCAGCTGCAGAGGCGTCATTAATAATGGTGACAGGCAGACCCGTTAAACTGCGAAACTGAGCCTGTAATGGTAATTGTCGACGCACTGATAAAAAATTAACAGCATCAGGACTCACTTGGCCAGTACAGGCAATATTGATTGAGCGTGCTTGTACCACCCAATGTTTAATTTGTGCATATACATAGGGTGCTAAATCATCAATATTTGTATGAATGATAGAGTCTACTTTTATAGCGTCGACAATTTGGTCATTATCAATAAGGGCACACGCTATTTTGGTGCCGCCAATATCAATTGCAATATCCATATTTAAGCATCGTCCTGAGCATTGTTGATACTATTTACAAACCAACTGGTGATATGTTCTACACGGGTAATTGCTGAGCCAACCGTCACACACAGTGCACCCAAGGCTATAGCGTTTGCTGCACGTTCTGGTGAGTTATATCGCCCTTCAGCAATAACATTCACACCCGCACTGACCAACTCGGTGACGAGCTGATAGTCTGGCTCATCGGGTGTTTGTGCTAAATTTAAATACCCCGAGAGGGTGCTTCCAATAAAGGTGCAGCCAGCCTCATGCAGCAGTTTACCGTCAGTAAAATCGGCGCAGTCAGCCATCGCAATACAGCCTTGGTTATGAATTTCAGCTAATAACGTTAATCTATCCACTGGTCGCGGTCTGTCTGTACCGTCAAAAGCAATAATGGTGGCACCAGCTTGCGCAAGCGCAATTACATCTTCAACATAAGGTGTAATTCGAATTTCAGTATCATCAAGATCTCGCTTTACAATACCAACAATCGGGACATTTACTACTTTTGCCACCGCACGTACATTTTCTATCCCTTCTATTCTCAATGCTTTTGCACCTCCCGCAAGTGTTGCCAATGCCATAGCAACAATATGTTCAGGTTTATCCATTGGGCCATTATCTACAGGCTGACATGATGCAATTAAGCTATTTTTCAACTGATTAATTAACTCGTTTTCTAATGCGTAATTTTTCATAACTTTCACTCTTGATATTGCTTAGTCTTTCATTGTAAACAAGGTTAATCGGGTTAAATCTTTATTGTGGGCAGGAAATAGTAAGCTAACAAAGTAGCCAACAATTAAGCAGGTTAGAATGCCAATCGTCCCGTACAAGTAGCCGTTAGCCCAGCCATATTTCCAGGCTGAAATCATTAAGCTCACTCCGCTAATAATGCCAACAATAGCGCCAATCGAATTTGCCTTTTTGGTCAATGCACCGAGTATAAAAATACCGCCAAGTGCCCCCATAAACATACCGATAACTTTAAAGTAAGCTTCCATTAGTGAACGGATTTCAGGATCAATAAATATAAGCCCGACAAGCGTGCCTAAAACCCCCGATACAAATGTTAAAATTCTCGCTAGGCTCATATAAGCTTTCTCGCTTTTAACGAAGTTAAATGGCCTAACAAAGTCAGTAAGTACTGTGGTTGCAATTGAGTTCATACTAGTTGAAACCGTTGATTGCGCAGCTGCAAAAATACCGGCAATAATTAACCCAGCTACCCCAATAGGGAGCTCATTAGAAATAAAAGTAGGGAAAATTTGGTCTATTTGAATACTCGGATCGAGTTTTTCAGGATTAAGTTGATAGAACGCATATAAGCCCGTACCTATACAGAAAAACAATAAGGCGCCAGGGGCAGCAAGAATAGCATTGGCCCAAATAGATTTTGCAGCAGCAGCCGGATCTTTAGTAACCATGTATCTTTGAACAACGGCTTGATCGGCCGTATAACTTGATAAGTTTTGCCCAATTCCACCCAGAATTATTACCCAAATAGATAAAGTGGTAATACTTTCAAAACTAAAGTCGGTGTTTACAATGGTAAATTTGTCATCTGCAAAGCCTATTTGAATGAAGCTTGTAAAACCATCATCCAACCCAGCAATAATAACAAAAAAGCAGACTACAGCCCCAATTAGTAGTACTACCGTTTGAATCGTATCAGTCCAAATAACTGCTTCTACGCCACCTAAAGTGCAATACAATAAGCACAATACGCCCATAATTAACACGCTCTCAGTTGCACTAATTGGTGTAACTGCAGATAAAGCCAGCGCAGTAAGTGCCATTACAATACCCATTCGACCAATATGAAATAATGTAAATAAACCACTGGCAAAAAGGCGTACTGACATATTGAATCGTTTTGATAAAAATTCGTAGGCGCTAGTGGCATCTAGTTGTCTAAAAAATGGAATAGCAACATAAACGGCAATTGGAGCAACGGCAATAATCATCCAAATGCCAATCAGCAGTACCCAGTTTGTTTGATACACAATGGCGGGCAGTGCTATGTAGGTTAATGAGCTTAACATAGTGGCATAGATTGAGCAGGCTGCTGCCCACCAAGGAATAGATTGCCCCCCTCTAAAGTAGTCATCGGTATTTTTGTTTTTAAACATAAAATATAAACCAACCATAACAACTGAGAGTAAATAAACCACTAATACCAGCATGTTTTGCCAGCCAAATTCACGAGCTGTATTGTTAATATTGCCTTTAACGAGTGTTGTTTTAGCGGTGATGGTATCGGTGACTAGAGCATAAGTGTGCGCTCTATTAGCCACTATGTTATGAAATGTATAATTTGAGCTTTCATAGTTTGACCAGGCTTTTGTGATGGTATTAAACGATTTAGCGTGACCATTTTTTGTAATAATTAATAAATGCGACTGGCCTAAAGCGGAAGCATAAATTAACGAGTTTGTCTCAACAAGTTGACTAGCTGTACGATTAACGATGGGCATCCAAGTATTGGTGTCAGGGTTAAACATATGCATAAGTAACGCTGAGCTAGCGTCATAACTTTTAGATGGATAGTTTTCAGAAATGGCATAAATTCGGTCATTTTTTCCATCATTTTGTATTGCTAACTTTAATTGGCGAGTACTAGTTGATGTAAATATATCGCTGTTGATCTGAGTCCAATTACGCTGTTCACTATCAACTGCAATCTTAAAAAAATACCATTGTTGGTCGAAGCCAGCTACATATAAATTATTTTCATATATTTGTGCACTGATCTGCTTAAGTGGACGCGGTAAATTAGTAAACTGAGAAGACACTAATTTTTTAGATGACTCATTCCACTGCAACACATTTACCATAGTCGATTGAATCGAATCTAACTCACCTCCTAATATAAACGTTTTCTTGCCATATTGTAGAGATATCGCTGCGGCTCTATTACCCTCAGTCGGGCTAAGGGGGAGCAGTGAGATAATATTATTGTTTGTTAGATCAAATTTAATCAGTTTGTTGTAATGACTATTTGAAATAAATACCGAGTCATTATTTGCGAAGTAAACTGTATTTTTATTTACTGTTAAGTGTTCAGCTCCCCCCCTTATGGGGTGCCAGTTTAACTGTGTTTGCGCAAATGAATGGCTTGATGCTAGAAGCAATAAAAATGTAATTATTTTTCTCATAGTGCAACTGTATACCTGTTTGTAGTGTATACCTGTTATACCACTAGGTTCGGCATAAATCTATTGTTTTAACATTTAAGATACAAAAAAAGGCTAAAATTAGCCTTTTTTTAATTTATAAAGTGTACTTATATCAGCCATAATAATTATCAAAAACATAGTCTATATGAGCTGAAAGTTGCGCATCTGCGCCCTCAACATCACCATTTTTTATACACTCAAAAATAGCTACGTGATCATCATAACTTTTTTTATTTAATTCCGCGGTATTAATGCGATCTGGACGCGAGTCAATTAGCCAATCCATTAAGGCTTGGTGAACAGCTAAAAAGATAGGGTTACCAGGTATAGAGGCTATCACACGGTGAAAATAAATATCAGTCCGTCTAAATTGACTATCATTTTCGATAGACTTTCCATTTAACTCTAGCGCTTCTTCCAGTTCTTTTATTTGGCTAGGTGTCGCTGATGCTGCTGCATGCCTTACAAGGCTTGACTCAAAAAAACGTCTTAACTGATCAAAATACTTTAAACCATTTGGTTGAGCCAAAAAGTCTTTAGACATCCCTGATAGTTCAGCAATTATTGTATCTGCGGATGGGCGGGTAACTCGGGTTCTTTCGCCACTACTTATCTTTACAAGACCTTTGCGTGCAAGTGCTGCGAGTGCATCCCTAATTGATGGTCTACCAACACCAAAAGCAGCCATAAGCTCTCTTTCTGATGGTAAGGCATCACCCTCTGCGATTTCACCTTGCCTGATCATCCGCTCGAGTTCTTCTTCAACGGTTTCAGATAATTTTTTTCGTTCAACTGGGCGAGTAACTTTTAATGTCATTTAAAAACCTATCAATTGTTTAGCTATTACCCTATCGTACCATAAAATAGGGAGTTCGCTAATTTTTAGCTGAAAAATACCCTTATTTAGTGGTAATAGACAAACGCGCGTGGTTTATCATCGCCACTGTTTCTTCGATGTAGCGTACTCTATTTGCTAACGATTGTTGCTGTGGCAAAATCGAAATTTTACAGCCAACAAAGTCTAAATTAGCCAATTGCTGCAACTGCATACAGCGATTTATTTCACGCTCATTGAGCGCCGAATCTTTGTTTATAGGCTGATCAAAAGTGTTTATTTGTGGCGGCATATGGCTATCTTTCCAGCTGCCGTAGAGTGCCGACTGACTGCTGGCTCCAGAAAATATCAGCCCAGTGAGTAAGCCTGCTTTTATGCAAAGCTCCATATGCTGTATAGCACCATCAGCACTACGTGCTTCGATTGCAGAGCGTCCCCAATTTATTGTAATGCCTAATGTATGCTTAGCGTGCTGGTTGGCTATTGTTAAGGCGCTGATTTCATCTTCTAAACGCATAAAGCCCTTTTCGCTGGGGTAAGTTTCACGTTGTGCATCGCAATGTTCAAGCACTAGTTTAGCACCGTGCCAATCCCAGTTTTGTAGTTCCTGCAGCGATTTAACTAATGCGCTTATTGATGAGGATGCCTGCGCATTTAACGTCGGTGCACTGTGTATTTGAATATGTGTCACCACAGGTTTGTTAAAGTGGTTATTGAGTTGTTTTATTGCTTGATTGGCTTGCCTATAAAAGTTAATAGCTTTAAGGCGGCCCGCTTCATTATTAGACGCAATACCAAAATGCGGGTCTTTACTAAGCTCTCCCATCGTGCCAGGAATACAGGTAATAACATAGCGCCAACGCTCATCTAACTGAGCATAAAACCAGTCATTATCAAATTTATGCAATTTACCTGTAAATGGAATTTCTAAACCATCAATATACGGATTATTTTTTAGTTGTCGGTAAAATAATTGCTCAGCCTGTTGATCCCAGCTAGCGTCTGATGGCACTGATGCGTACGCCCCTACAAGTACTTTCATATTATTCCTTTCAAGCTGTGTGCATTAGTGATGAGTAATACATCATTATTATTTTTATTCCATAAAGACAAGGTTTTGATGTACTCTGGTGTAGCTGTTATACCAGCGGTGCACTTTTAACACAACTGCTGATTTACAAAATTAATTAGGATTCAACATGCACATCTATCACTATGGGGCGGACTCACAACAATTTGGTCAGTTATTTCGTCCACAAAATGATGCGTTTTTGTCCGTTGTTATTGTGGTTCATGGCGGTTATTGGAAAGATAACCATAGTTTAGACAGTTACCCAACTAAACAGATTGTTGCATATTTAGCGAATAAAAATGTCGCGGTATGGAATTTAGAATATCGCCGTATGAATAGTGTCGGCGCTAATGTGAGTGCGCCATGGCCCAGTATTTTTAATGATGTTGCACAAGGCATCGATTTTTTAACCACCTTGGCGACAGAGCATAAATTAGATTTACGCAATGTGATGATTATTGGTCATTCAGCAGGTGGACACTTAGCAACGTGGGCGGCCTCCCGCGGTATGATAGATAAAAATTCAGCGTTGTACAAAGCCGAGTACTTAGCTATAAAAACAGTCATTGCTATTGCGGGGGTGCTTGATTTAAGGCGCCGCAATGATTTAGGGCAACCACAACAAATAGTAAAATTATTAGCTGGTGAATTTGCTGATGGGCATAGTCGTATAAAAAATTGTAACCCCGCACAGTTAATTGACAATAGCGTAAAATATATAATTATGCATGGCGATAAAGACAAAGAAGTTAATATAAAACAGGCTATTAGTTTTGTAAGCAGCAGTAACGAAGCTAATATTGTGTTCCATGTTCTAGCGGGTATTGATCATTTTACAATGTTTCCTAGTTTTAATGAGAACTTGCAAAGTTGGCAATTATTACAACACATTATTAGTGATAATTTAGCTTTATAGCTATAAAAAAAGCCGCATAAATGCGGCTAATAACGGGATAACAAAACATTAACTCCCAATAGTGCGCTAAGAAGCAGTGCACTACTTAGTGGTTATTACGCAGGTTGATGATCCATAAAGCCTGCGGCTTGCATTTTTGCAACCACATCTTGCTTTTCGGCATCACTTAGTGCGCGAATTGGTAAACGAGGATTGCCTACATCAATGCCATGCAGTTGCATTGCAGCTTTGCCTGCAGCGACTCCACCGTACTGAACCAGTGGGCGAATAAGCGCAATTACTTTATCCATTAATGCCGTTACTGTTTGTTGATCGCCATTATTGAACGCCTCGATAATATCTAAGTAAAGGGGCGCTGCGTAATTATAAGTACTGCCCACAGCACCGATAGCACCTACTGCTAGGCCGCCAGGAAGAAATTCGTCAACACCAAATGGAATATCAAACTTACCGTCACACACGCGTTTACAGCGTTGGAATTCGTACAGATCAACATGGTTAAACTTAATACCCGCAAGGTTAGGAATAACCTTGTCGGCTTTAATTAAAAATTGCTCCATATCGAACATCACGCCTGACATACCTGAATGGTAGTAATAAAATGCTTTGGTGGGCGCAGCGGCTGCGACAGTAGCACAGTAATCCACCAATTCATCAACAGATCCCGGTTTAAAGAAACAAGGTGCAATGATAGAAGTTGCGAAAATATCCAGTGTTTCAGCGTGTTTAGTTAACTCCAGCGTATCAACAATTGACAATGCACCGGTATGCACAGTAATACTTAGCTTCCCTTGCGCCGCGGCTACCCAGCGCTCCGCAACCGCTTTACGCTCGGCAACCGAGCAATTAAGCCCTTCGCCCGTTGTACCACAAATATAAACGCCTTTAACGCCTTGTTTGATAAGTAATGTTGCTAATTGGTCAATCACCGGTAAGTTAACATCGCCATTGTTATCAAATGGAGTATGGGGGGCTGCAATCAGCCCAGTTAATTTATTCATTTCAAGCCTCTGTAATTTTAAAATAGTGCTTTGCCGCCAATCCATGTATTTACTACACGGGGCGACGAATTTGTTGTAGAAAGAAGGGTTAAATCGGCGTTAGCACCAATGCTTAACTGTCCACGCGTGTCTGCAATGCCTAAAAACTCTGCGGGATATAAACTGGCCATATTAAGGGCATCGGTTAATGGAATAGCTAACATTTGTGTGGCGTTATTCACCGCTGTGATCATATTCAATGCTGAACCTGCTAATTGACCACTATTACTGGTTAGTTTGTCGCCAATTAAATTAATGTCATGACCATCGAAATGGAATTGGCTTTGCTCACTGCCTATGGTCGACATTGAGTCGGTAACCAACATCATTTTATGCGCTGCTTTGGCTCTATACGCTAACTTAGCTGAGCTTGGGTGCACATGATGACCATCTAAAATAAGCCCGCACCAGCTGTGTTCATCGAGTAACGCGGCGCCCACCATATTCGGTGCGCGCGACTCAAGTGCTGACATCGCATTAAACAAATGGGTAAAGCCTGTAGCGCCCGCAGCTAAGGCTGCTTGTGCTTGCTCAAAGGTCGCATTTGAGTGCCCTAAACAGACATGCACATTGTGAGCGACTAAGGTTTTAATGATTTCACAGCTGACATTTTCTGGGGCGAGTGTAACTATTTTTATGCCTAAATCATCACGACAATATATATCTAGCTCTTGCTGAGATAAGCTGCGAATTTGTTCACCGCTATGAATGCCTTTTTTAGGCTCGCTAATGTGCGGCCCTTCAAAATGCACTCCAATAATCCCTGGGGTATGTTGTGCAATAGCGTTACTGATCAAGTCGGCTGTTTGCGCTATTTTTTGCACGTTGCTGGTGATAAGTGTGGGTAGCAAACTGCTGCTACCAAATTTAGCGTGCGCCGTGCTCATTGCTTTTAAGGTATGTAAATTGGTATCTTGATTAAGTAAATAACCGCCGCCGCCATTAACTTGTGTATCAATAAATCCGGCGGTTAATAAACCTCTTACTTTTTTTTCAGTGGCGCCTTTGATGGTATCGAACGCAATGATTTTGCCATCTTCAATACTGATTGGGCGGTTAACGTGCAGTGTTTTGCCATCAAACAGTTGATCGGCGATTAATGTAGTGATCATGAAAGTCTTCTCGGTTTGTGCTGCAGTGGGAAAAGGTGGACTGAAAGTTCAGCCCACCTTGCATTTAATACTTTAAGGTATCAAACGGCTTACTTAAGCGAGTTGGATGACTAAAAGTTTAATTTAACACCGGCGTAATAGGCGCGCCCGGTTAAATCGTATGCAGTACCGTTGGTTAATGTCCCTTGCTGTTGATACTTATGACCCGCTGTTAAATGTGGCGGTTGCTCGTCAAATAAGTTAGTGATACCAAAGTAAGCATTAATTTGGTTGGTGAAGTTATAGCTAAAGCGCACATCATTATAAACTTGTGAGTCAATAGAATTAAGCTCTTCAGTCAACACGGTGTTATCGTTACGGTCTTTTGTTTCATCCCAGTAACGTAATTGCCAATACATATTGAAGTCATTAATTGTGTAAGAGGCATTAATGTTAAAGCGCAGTTCTGGGAACAATACTTCACCGGCAAGTTCTTGTTTGTCACCAGTTTCAAGGCCAGTAATGCTGTAAGTATCTAAAATATTTGCAGCAAAGCCAACGTACAAGTCGCCATCACCTAAATCAGTCATATATGATACATCAATATCAAGACCTTTAGTTTCAATTAGGTTTTCGTTTCCAGATGCAGCATTGACGTCCAGTGCAGCACCCGAGCGACCATCACGGCGTACTAAGCCATTACAGTTTGCATCAAAGTTACTTGGATCTGCAGAGTAACAACGGTTTAAGATAACGGTACGGTCTGTTTTAGCGATGGCATCATCAATCTTAATGTCGTAATAATCAAGTGACATTTGTAAGCCAGAAATTGACTCAGGCGTAAACACGATACCGGCTGTGAAAGTATCGGCTTTTTCTTCTTTAACGTCGGTAGAGCCGCTTAATAAACCAGCGGTATTTTGACGTTCTACTTGCGTTAAGTTAAATGCGCCGTCGCTATCGATACGATCTTGAATAGCGGCAACCGAGCGACAGTTTACCGCAATATTACCTGTGTCTGCATTGGTTAGGCCATCACATGGATCGGTCACCAGTGCTGCAGTTGCAGTACCCCCTGCGTATAAGTCGCTTACGTTAGGTGCACGTACTGCTGTTGCTACCGCACCACGTAAACGAATGCTGTCTGTAATTGGTGCATCTAACCCTAATGTCCAGTTTGTGGTGCTACCTACCGATGAGTAATCACCAAAGCGTACCGCAGCAGATAAGCTTAATTTTTCATGTAGTGGAATATGCAACTCACCAAACACGTCAACAACGTCAAATGAGCCTTTGGTTTTTGCAATGGCTGCGCCACGTACAATGCCGGCTTGGCGTAATGGGTCGGGAGTTTCATGGCCTTTTTCTTCACGGTACTCAACCCCGGCTGCAAAACCAATATCGTCAACGTCATTACTAACAGCAAAGTCTAACGCACCAGCAACAACAGCAGTCACCACAACTTGTTCAATACTGCCTTCTAAGTTGGTATCAGCAGCTAAATAATCAACGGCTTCAGGGGAAATACCATCAAGTGCAAACGGGTTAAACACCACACAGCCATTAATGCGCGCAATATCGTCGGCACATTGATAGCCGCCTGCGCCATTGTCTTCAACATTTAATGCATAGCGAGCGCGGTCTAAGTTAATGTCACCGTGGTTGGTTTGTTTTTGGTCAGTAACACCGTAAGTACCGCTTAATTTCAAGTAAATATCATTTGAAATATCATACTCATATTCACCGGCAACTCTAAATGTGCTGCGAGTATTTTCTGCACCCCGGTCACCAAATTCATAGAGGCGTCTGAATGTTAAACTGGCATCGTCAAGATTCGTGATGCCGTCGTTAAGTAAGTTATTACCCAGCGTCGTTCCTGCAAACCATGGGTGGGTTGCGATATCGATACCGGTTGTGCCACCTTTAGATAATTTAAAGATATCGTTTCGAGTATCAAGCGGAATCGGCTCATAACGTGCACGCGAATCGACACGCGCATAGTTAGCCGTAAAGTTCATGCGTGATCTTTCATTTAAATCCAGCGATAAACCACTGGCAATAAAGTGTCGTGTAAGGGGCGCTATCATTGAGCGGAAATCGTGAAAGTTAAATGCATCTGATGTAGCAGGGTCGTCAGTGCGGGTAAATAAGCTGCCATCGCCATTGTATTTATCAATGCGGCCACCATAAACATGCGACGAACCGACATAGGCAGAGGTGTCTCTGATACCGTCACCATCGGTGTCTACCGCATCTTTATGAACGCGCGAGTAATCACGATCACGCGCCATTAAGCCGTCATCTTCAGAATAACCCACAGACAACCACGCGTTACCGTCGGAAAAGTTTTTACCTATTGAAAATTCGATATCTGTGGTGTCTTTATCACCTTTGCCGCTGCGGCCAGCTTGCGCTTTAAATGCCACGCCATCAAAGTTTTTCTTTAAAATAATATTAACAACACCGGCAACCGCATCAGAGCCATAGGCGGCAGATTGCCCCCCAGTAAGTACTTCAATGCTTTGAATCATAGTGGTGGGGATCGTGTTTAAATCAACGCCGTAGCCAGAGCCTACAGACATACCGGAAACATAACGTTTACCATCAACTAATACTAAAGTCCGCGAAGAGCCTAAGTTGCGTAACGCAACGGTATTTAAACCAGAATCTTGCTCGCTGATATTAGAGCTGGCAGAAGTAGTATCGCCAACCACTGATGGCATTTTAGCCAGTAAATCACCAACATTAACAGCACCAACACCTTCAATATCATCAGCGTCCAGTATTTTTACCGGAGAAGCAGACTCAAAATCGCCTTTACTAATGTGTGAGCCGGTAACAATAATTTTTTCTACTTTTGCGTTTACTTTGATGTCTTGTTCATCAGCAGCAAGCGTAGAGGTGGCTAGCGAAGCAATACTTATCGCCAGTAGTGACTTAACGAACGTTTTTGATTTCATCATGATATCCCCAAAATTATACTTATTTTTAGATGTTTATTCATAACTAGCGTTGTTGTGTGATTACAAAAAGTACAACAAAGCACTGCAGCTACAAGTATGCCATCAACCTGTTATACCAACTTACCATTTGGCAGTTTAAATTGTCAAAGTTAAAATTTATTTTTTTACCGTTTATTTACATGAAAGTCGCTACATTATTAATTTTATTTAGGTTATTTATTAACTGCGGCTAACAACGAGGTTAATGCGGCTAGCACGAAGCTAGCCGAGGGGGTTATGAGGGAAAGGCTGGTTTACCTTGTATGGTTATGTAAGCTCACGCGTGCAAATGAAATAGCGTTATAGTTATCGCGTTCAAACATCACACCAATTTCACCACTGCCAAGCTGGCAAATAGAAGAATAGCCAAATGAACCAGTATATACAGAAGCTGCATGTTGCCAGCTACTGCCATCATCTTGACTTATTTTTAGTACCCCTTCACTGCGTTGCGTTGGGTTTACTGGGCCACAGTAAGCTAAGCCGCTATGTTGGCTATTGTGCAGCAAGCTAATAATGCTACCTTGGCACTCGGGCTCGGGTAAATCTGGAGTGTCGCGCAGTGCAGACCAACTGATTCCACCATCGTCACTAACAGCGGTTTTGCGCAAGTAATTACCCTGGTAACTGCGGGCATTGAGGATCACTCGGCCATCGGATAGTTCCGCCATTTGTGTTTCATTGGCATGTTCATTAACTGCAGCAGGCGCTACCTCACCGTATTGCCATTGATAGCCGCCGTCGTCACTGTATACCGCGTACACTTTCATATTGTCCCAAGGACCTTGTGTGAAGGGCATAATAATACGGTTTTTATACTGTCCGGTACGGAGTTGAATACCAATTCCTGGCCCCCCAGCATAGCAAGTCACCTCAGTAGGGCGTTTCACTTGCCGTGTGACTTCGACGGCTGCTGACCAAGTTAGCCCCGCATCGCTGCTGCGCTGCACAAAGGTGCGGCAGATGCGCCCTTGGTAGCCAGTTTCTACTGCCCCTTCGTGTACATTAGACGGAAAATTTTGCCCAGCATGCGACACCCATGCTGCGGGATCTGCTACTGCATCGGCTGTGGTATAGGGATACTCTTGGTACATTAATACTATATCGCCTGAGCTTGCATCAATTACAACCAAAGGATTATTTAAGGCATTATCGCCAGCATCGGCTACCAGAATTTGCTCGCTCCAGCTTGTGCCGTTATCTTGGCTGGTTTTTAGTACGATTTTATTGTGAGCATGATCTGACAATATCGCACGTGCTTCGCAAAATGCCAGTAGTTTACCATCTGGCATAGGCAATAATGCCGGAATACGATAACTACCAAAGCCCTCTGTTTCGGCCTCAAAAATATTGCGGATCACTGTGTTGTGTGTCAGTGAAGGTTGCACAGTACTCATTTAAAACTCCTCGGCTGCAAGGGTTAAATAATAGTGGTTTAAACGGCTGCAGCTAGCCGTTCACTTCATGGTATGAATGGTTAAGCCGTTTAAGCTATTAGCCGGTTTATTGCTAAATAAGGCACTGGCAAGGTAGCCCACCAAAATACAGCTTAAGATGCCAATGGAGCCAAATAGGTAGCCTTCTACTAGTTCAAATACCCAGGCGAGTAGCATAGTTATTACACCAAAAAATAGCCCAACCATGGCACCAGAGGCATTGGCTCGGGTGCTTATAATTCCCAAAATAAATAGTCCACCGAGTGCGCCCATAAACATACCCACTACTTTAAAGTACTCTTCCATTAACGAACGGATTTCGGGGCTAATAAATAACAAGCCAACCAAAGTGCCAGAAATGCCTACCAATAGGGTTAACAGCCGCGCTGCATTTAAATAGCCTTTTTCACTACGACAAAGGTTAAAAGGGCGCATAAAGTCGGTTACGAGGGTAGTCGACATCGAATTCATACTGGTTGATACGGTGGACTGTGCGGCCGCAAAAATACCAGCAATGATAAGCCCTGCAATACCAATCGGCAGTTCGCTGGAAATAAAAGCCGGAAATATTTGGTCAATTTGTTTGGTTGGATCGAGTTTTTCGGGATTCGACTGGTAAAAAACATACAAGCCAGTACCAATGATAAAAAACAGTACAGACGCTACCGGTGCCATAATACCATTGGTCCAAATTGATTTGCGGGCAGAGGCGACGTCTTTAGTGGTCATGTAACGTTGTACGATAGATTGATCGGCGGTGTAGGTTGATAGGTTTTGCCCAATGCCACCGAGTACGATGACCCAAATCGACAGTTTAGTAAAACTATCCATACTGAAATCAATATCAAGGGTTCTAAATTTATCATTAGCGATGCCACTGCGAAATATTTCTGCTATACCACCATCAACACCGCTGACAATATAAGCAAAGCATAATAGCGCACCTAATAGCAGGACCACGGTTTGTATGGTATCGGTCCAAATTACTGCTTCAATTCCGCCAAGAGTACAATAAATTAAGCTTAATAAGCCGATGATTAATACGCATTGCCACGCATCAAATGGCGTGACCGCTGCCAGTGCCAGCGCAGTTAATGCCATTACGATACCCATGCGACTGATATGAAATAAGGTGAATAACGCACTGGCAAACAGCCTTACCGGCATGTTAAAGCGCAGTGACAAAAACTCATACGCACTGGTGGCGTCTATTTTACGAAAGAACGGCATCGCGACATAAGCTGCAATGGGCGTTACCGCTAAAATCATCCAAATACCGCCCCAATATAACCAGTCGGTTCTGTAAACAATGGCAGGAATACCCACAAAGGTCAGTGAACTGAGCATAGTGGCGTACATAGAGCACGCATTGGCCCACCAAGGGATATGTTGGCCACCGCGAAAGTAGTCGTTCACGTTTTTGTTTTTAAACACAAAGTACACGCCAATTAAGACCATAGCGAATAAGTAAACCACCAACACTGTCATATTTTGCCAGCCAAAGGCGTCACTCGCCTCGGCTATTGCTGCCAATTTTAGGCTGCTATTAAATTTACTGGCTTGATGAACGAGTATTTTTCCATTCCAAGGTAATACTGCTATTGAACTTGCTGCTTGATGAACAGGCATAGCCAAAAGCTGTGGGTCAATGCTGTCATATTTTGCCCACACATTAGTGATGGCGTTATAGCTCAGCACTTGTGTTTGGTTGGCGCTACTGGCAAACACTAAAAAATGAGACTGACCAATTGCCAGCGCATTACCAGAGCTTAACTGTAAATTAGGTAACGCACTGTTAAACCCGCTTTGTGGCATCCAATATGGCTGTGAATTATCAGTATTATATTTCCATAGTGAACTTTGGCTGTCGGAATTTGGCATTTCTAAAGCAAATAATACATCTCCACGGCCGTCATTTTGGCTAACTAATGTAATTGCTTGCGGGCGAGGGGTTAATTTTTGCCAGTTTGCAGCTGCAGTATAGTGCTTTGGCTCACTATCTTGGGTAAAAGTAGCTAGCGCTGCTGTGGTTAAATCAAGCGCATAGAGTGCAGTGGTTTTACCTGTGTCAGTTGCCGTTATCAGTACATATAAGGTACTACCAACAAAGGCAGCAGAACCTTCACGCATAGGAATAGGCAGTGCAGGCAATGTATGCATTTCTATGCCAGATGCCTGATTACGACGCACTAGCAAAGTGTCGTTAAAGGTATGAGTTTCATCACTGCCACCAAGCAGTACTATGCCATTTTCAAAAGAGGCAGAGGCCCCATAAGCACGTGGTGAAGGCAGCTTTATGGCTGCTTTTTTCCAATTTAAAGCACGTGGCTGATTAGGGTTTTTCTCTGCAAGCCATATTGAACTGAGGTATTTGGGTGCGCTACTACGGGAGTTGTTAGTGCTTATTCCGCCAGCAATTATTAGTAATTCATTATGTACCCCAACTAGAGGCGCATAGCGAGAAACGGCTTCTACTGGCGCGGCTTGTTCACTCCAGTGTAGTGCAACGCGCTCGCCAGCATACGCTTGAGAAGTTAAGCCAAGCAAGATTGCCATAAGGCAAAAAATAACATGTAAAGCTCGCAATGAATGAGTACGTAAGCGCATTAAAAAAAGGCGATGCATAGCGGGTATTCCTATTATTTTTAGCAGAGTTTAATACACAAAGATGGATAACACTGCTTTAGATGTATACCTGTTATACCAGTTGTTATTTTCTAAATCTAGCAATACTAGGTGAATAGGGTGAATTAATTGTTGATGTTGTAGTCGGCAGGTAAATAAATGGTGTGTAGGGCATCGCTGGTTTATTAATAATATCAACCGCCACTAGCACGAGATAGCGTGTGGGTTGCTGCGCATGTATTAGCAAGTGCTCAGCATATTTTAATAAAACTGCTATTAACCTAAAAAATAAAACATGCAGTAACAGGAAGGTTATTGCATCTGGTTACTTCGTAACTTAGTTATTAACCTTAACGGGCACGGTAAATTCGGCAATAAATAACGCGTTATCATTTTTAAGAATGAGTGAGCCTTGGTATTTTTCAGCGATGCTGGCCACAATTGACAGACCAAGCCCTGCGCCGTTTTCTGCACCTTTACGCCAAAAACGAGTTGCCATATTAGCTAAATCGGCCGGGTTAATATGAGCGTGGTTACTAATGGTTATTTTTAGTGCTGTGGCTGTTAAATTAGCGGCTAAAACCACAGCTGTATTCGCTTTGCTGTACTTAAATGCGTTATCAAGTAAATTACGACACACTATAGTGAGCATGGCACTGGGCATACAGCACACTGGCTGGCTTGCTGTTATGCTATAGGTTAAGCGGGCGCTATTGTTGTTTGATTCTGTTACCACAGTAGTAATCAACGACTCAAGTTCCCAAGGCTCTGTAGTGTTTGGCGGCGTGTCGGCATCTACATGGGCCAATACCAGTAGGTTGTCTAAAATGGTATTTAATCTATGCGCACTTTTTTTAGCTTGCCCTAGTGCTTTTTGTTGGGTGGCATCTTGCGTAAGCTCTGCTAATTGTATTTGCGCTAAAATGCCGGCTAGTGGGGTTCTTAGCTCATGCGCGGCATTACTGGTAAAGTGTTTTTCGCGGCTGATCCCTTTTGCTAAGCGTGCCATTAAGGCATTTTGGCTAGTAATAAGCGGTTGCAGTTCTTTTAAAGGCTGGTTTAACTGTATCGGCTCTAAGTCGTGACTGCCGCGTTTTTCAAGCGCATGTATTAATAACTTTATTGGCCGTATTCCTGTGCCTATGGCAAACCAAAGTAATACCAGGGCAACAAAAATAGCTAACGCAGGTGGAATGAGTATGCTAATGAGCAAGTCGTGATAGAGCACATCGCGCTCGGCCACCTTATCGGCAATGGTAATTTTATATTGCGCAGTAATTAAGGTAAACGTACGCCACTTAGCTTGCTCAGAGCTTACATAACTAAAACCTTGGTTTAGGGTAGGTTGATGGGGAAACGATTGACTATTACTGCTGGCAATTATACTGCCTTGCAAAGAGCTAATTTGACAGGTTAGGCCTTTTTCAGTGTTTACCCCGCTGGCATTTATAATATCAGGGAGGCTTTTACTGAGCGCATCTTTGGGTACATGGGCTAAAATGTTACCTAACATAAACGCGGTTGAGCGAAGGCGCTGATCAAAGTTAACCGCTAACTTATTATTTAACCCCGATATCATCCACACACTGGCGATAAGCCAAAAGCCTAAAAATACCGCTGCAACCAATACCGTTAACCGTAAACGCAAGCTCATTAGTGGCTCACCTCTATTGTGCCTAATCTAAAGCCTAGGCCACGTATGGTTTCTATTGCCGGTGCGCCTAGTTTTTTACGTAAATTAAAAATATGTACGTTAAGTGCGTTACTCGCTACATCATCGCACACGCCATAAAGTACATTTTTTAACTGGCTTTGGGTTAAAATTTGTTGCGGACTATTTAAAAAGGTTTGCAGTAATAAGTCCTCGTTACGTGATAAGCAAACAAGCGTGCCATTGAGTAATGCTTTATGTTGCTCTAAATCGTATTGCAGTGCGCCGTGAGTAATTGTATTGCTGAGCCTATCGCTTGCGCGGCGCTTTAAGCTTAATAGCCGCGCTAATAACTCTCTTAAATCAAAAGGTTTTACCAGGTAGTCGTCGGCGCCTTTTTTTAATCCAATAACTTTGTCATCTATGGTATTGCTCGCGGTAAGAATAAGCACGGGGAGCGAAAAACGATTGTCACGCAGCCAGCTTAACCAGTTAATGCCATTACCATCGGGTAGGTTTAAATCAAGAATGCATAAATCAAAATTGCTCGATTGCATATAAGTAGTCGCTGCGCTTAGGGTACTAACGTGCTCAACGGCTTGCCCTTGGTGGGTTAAGTAAGTACAAATAGCGTCGGCTATTACGTCATCATCTTCCACTAACAATACAAACATACTCGCTACCCTGTTTAAAATACCCTAGCTAGAATACCTGTTTCCATTGGTTAAGTAACCTGAGCTTTGGATAATAAATCTATCTCAAGCAGCTATTTTCAGCGCTAACTGCGTTGAATTTACTTGCAATAGGCCAGCTATTGACGCGTAAATTGGCCTTGTTTTCACTGAAAATCTCTGGCTAGAGAAAATAAATTTAAATATAACTATGATTCAATACGTTAGTAAATCTCTTAACCATAGTTCAGGTTAAGTAACTGCTATGTGCTTATTTACTATTAATTTTTGCTCTTAATATTGGCTTAATTAACGCTTTGTATACTATAGCGGCTAACCGTATTTAAAGAAGATTTATAGCTATGTTAAGTATTTCAATTGGGCCGTTTGTTATTGCCATTTCGCAGCTTATTATTTTATTAGGCTTAGGCGTATTTTGGGGGCTTACCCATTTACAAACTCGTAAGCAACCACAGCAAAAAGCAATTTTAGATACGGTATTTAAAGCGTTTGTAGTGGGCTTTATTGTTGCGCGATTAATGTTTGTTTTGACTATGTGGGATGCGTATCAAGAAAACTGGTGGCAACTTATTAAT
The DNA here is from genome assembly GCF_005886925.1 of Pseudoalteromonas sp. S3260. Lineage (NCBI taxonomy): Bacteria > Pseudomonadati > Pseudomonadota > Gammaproteobacteria > Alteromonadales > Pseudoalteromonadaceae > Pseudoalteromonas > Pseudoalteromonas sp. S3260. The sequence continues at coordinate 37,289 of NZ_PNCV01000015.1, read as the reverse complement.
ATAAGTGATGGCGGCTTTATGCCTTCTTATGGCTGGGTGGCGGGTGCGCTTGTGTTGGCACTGTATGCGCGAGGCAAAAAAGCAGTGCTGAAAACCTATTTCATAGCGGCTATTGTCGCGTTGCTTACCATTATGGTGCCTACCTTTGCTGCCTCTATTTATAAAGCTGGGGTTGAGCTGCCACAATCTGCGGTATATAACCTGCGTGGTAAAGAGGTTGATTTACAGTCATTTAAAGGCAAACCTGTCGTTATTAACTTTTGGGCGTCGTGGTGCCCACCGTGCCGTAAAGAAATGCCGGTATTACAGGCTGCGCAAAAAAACAATCCTAATATAGCTTTTGTTTTTGTTAACCAAGGAGAGGACTTATTTACGGTACAAAAATTTATTAATGCTGAGCAGCTCGACTTACGCAATGTGTTTTTTGATCAAAACAGTAATGTAAGTCGTGAATCCGGAGCTGCTGGGCTACCAACCACGCTTTTTTATAGCAGTGATGGCAAATTAGTAACCAGTCACATGGGAGAGCTCTCACACGCGAGTTTGCGTTATTACATGCAAGCTATAAATCAACAGTCTGCACAATAAGGATGCCTCATGAAGTTAATTTATTTACTGCCATTACTAGCGTTTACCTCGCCCCTATTGGCCCAACAAAAAGCACTGCCTTCACCCCTTAAGTTAGTTACTGAGCAAGGCGGTGAAATAGTCAGCGAGTTTGCAGCGCCTGCCAACATGAAAGGCTATGTTGCCGACTTTAAAGGCCAAGTTATTACTTTATATATCACCGCCGACGAGCAATATTTATTTACCGGCCCTATGCTTGACGCCAATGGTAATAATGTAGGAGAGCAAGCGGCAAACGACTACGCTACAGGCCCTAAAGCGCAAAAAGACTGGCAAACATTAGAGAGTAGCCATTGGATAGTCGATGGTTCAGCCAAGGCAAAGCGAGTAATTTATACCTTCACCGATCCCAATTGCCCTTACTGCAGACAGTTTTGGCAAAATGCGCGTCCTTGGGTGGATGCGGGAGAGGTACAAATACGCCATATTTTAGTGGGTATTTTAAAAGCCGACAGTTTAGGCAAAGCGGCGGCTATTATGAGTGCCAGTAACCCTGAAGAAGTATTAAAAAAGTTTGAAAACGATAATTTAGCGCGTACATTACAGCCGCTAAAAAATCCCCCTGAGCAGATAAATGCGCAATTAATGAAAAACCATCAAATAATGATGAGTGTTGGTGCCAGAGCAACCCCCGCTACTTTTTATCACGATGCTAATGGGGCGGTAAAAATGCAAATGGGTTTACCGCCTGCCTCATTAATGACTGAGATCCTCGGCCCACTGCCAAGTAAGTCAACCAAGTAAAAAACCAACCAAGTACATAGTGTGCAACGTCAAGCCGGTAAAAGTTTTACCGGCTTTTTTATAAATAACGTTAAACATTGTTATTTACATAAGTTATTCAGTAAGTTATCGACTTTATTAATCGGCCATTAAGTTTGGCGCTGTAGACTTAGCAGCAATTTTTGACCCGCTATTGACCTTTATTGATAGCGCTGCCGCTAAGTATCAAAAGCGCATAAAACGGAACCGCACACTGTCATGAGTACTTGCAATAATCGTCCCTTTTCACTACCTGCATTAACATTTATAAAATCAGCACTGTGTTTATCTGTTTTATCTGCAATAGGTAGCGCGTATGCGGCGCAACCAGCCATACCTGTTAAAAATAATGCCGATATAGAAGTTATTGAGGTACGCGGTATCCGTTCCAGTATGGCGGCTAATTTAGATATAAAGCGTTTATCGAGCTCTGTGGTTGATGCCATAACAGCAGAAGATATTGGTAAGTTTCCTGATAAAAATGTCGCTGATTCATTACAACGCGTACCTGGCGTGGTGATTGACCGTGACGGAGGCGAGGGCTCATCGGTTAGTATTAGGGGGTTATCATCTGAACTCACCTTTTCTCAGCTAAATGGAAATTTTATTGCGTCATCACCAGGCGAGCCATCTCGTTCGTTTGATTATGCATTACTCCCCTCAGCCATGATTGAAAGCGTGGAAGTGTATAAATCACCAGAGGCACGTTTAGATGAGGGGGGCGTTGGCGGTACAGTATTAATGCATAGTCGTAAACCGCTGAGTATGGAGGCAAACTCTGGGATAATTAACATTGAAAGCACCTATGCCGATGTGACTGAAGAGTCTGAGCCGCAGTTAACCGCACTTTATTCTTGGAAGAATGAGGCTGATACTTTTGGTGTGTTGTTTGGTTACACCTCACAAAAACGCACTAACCGAACTCTTTCGGGTGGCACCGATGCAAATGTGTGGCGCTTTATTGGTGAAAACCCGGTTGATGTTAATGGCGCGCCGGTTGAAAACAATAATCAGTGGGGCTCAGTAAGTGATGCTCAGGGTAATAGTTATGACAATGTTTGGTTTCCTCAAGTGGTTCGTGGCTCAATTGTAAACGAATTACGTGAGCGAGAAGGGATGCAATTTAGCACGCAGTGGCGCCCAACAAGCCGTGTTGAAATTGGCTTTAACTATTTTGGATTTTCACTTGATAAAAATAGAACTGAGTCGGTGATTGATATACCTGAATGGTCTTTAAATCCTGACTTTTTAACCGATGTAAGTTTGGATGAGTCGGGCACTATTATCAATGGGATGCAATTTGATGCAGCTGCGAGTGGCGCAGAGAATGATATGCAATTGCCGTGGATGCGAGGCCGTTATGTGCGTGAAGAGTCGACCTCAGACACCTTTGATTTTAATTTAACCTATGAAGGCGATTATTTTAAAGCCCGTTTTGTGGCGGGCAATACGCGCTCTGAAGGCGGGCCAAAGGAGAGTTGGGAAGCGGCGTATAAAAGTTCAAACGCCGGTGAAAATGAAAGCCGTATAGAAAATGCATCGCAAACAGCGGGTTGGCAAATTAATGAAAACGACATTAGTTTAAATATAGACCCAAATACACTGGCTAATTTACTCAGTGGCGTAGGCGGTGGGCGCGATCCGGGTTCATCAAACTCAAGCTTTGTACGCAGCGAGCTTGAAGAAAGTTACTACCAAGGCGATCTAGATTTTTACACCGATTGGGGAATTTTAAGAACAATTAAAACCGGCATAAAGTACCGAGAAGCTACGCTGCATCGCGAAACCGGTAATACCTTCTTTTTAGATCCTAATTTTGATATTGCTGCAGGAGAAGCCAGCGAGGGGGGGATCACACGTTTTGACAGTTATCAGTGGAACAACGGTATGCCACTAGCACAAGATGTGTTTATCAACGAAGGTAATATTGCGGGTGGTTTTAATATAAACCAAATGCCCGGCATTGATTGGGATAAATACCGCGATATTGTGACCAGTCATTATGTTCCGTATACGCGTAAAGAAGATAATTTCATTTATGATATTGAAGAGCAAATAGCGGCGTTTTATCTGCAAGGTGACTTTGAGTTTAATAGCGTGCGAGGTAATTTAGGGGTACGTGTGGTGCGCACTAAAACCATGACATCATCAACCGACCTATATACTTATTTATTAGATCATATCAATGATGACACCGGCGAGCCGGTAACGGGAGATGATCGATTTGTTGAAGACTATCAACTTATTACTCAAGAGAGTACCGATACTCAAATTCTTCCTAGCTTTAATATTGCGTGGGATATAAGTGATGATGTAGTGGTACGAGGCGCGGTTGCTAAAGTGATGTCACGACCTGATTATGCCGATTTAGGCGCACAACAACGCATTACGTTTGTCTCAGATGAGTGGGCAGACGATAGAGCTGAGTTTAATGAAATTCCGGGTTTTAGTGGCAGTGGCGGTAATAAAAACTTAAAGCCATTTGAGTCGGTGCAAGCTGATTTATCTATTGAATATTATTACAGCGAAGGCTCTGCCATTGGTTTAGCGCTGTTTCATAAAACTGTTGATAATTTTGTTGTTCCCTTAGTTATTGACGTACAACAAGATTTTGCAGGTAAAGAGGGCATAGTTGAGGCAGGAAATATTACTATATCGCCATATAGCACTGTAGGCAATGGTACTGATGCTGTATCTAAAGGGGCGGAAGTATTTATACAGCATGCCTTTGATAGTGGTTTTGGTTTTTATGCAAACTACACTTATAACAAAACCAATAAGGCCGATGTAGAAGTGGGTGGTAAAGAGTTTGGTAAATCGCCACTAATAGGCAGTGCTAAGTATCAATACAATACCTCGATATATTATGAGGGAGATGCCTTTAATATTAGAGCTTCTTATAATAAACGCGGTGAAACTGTGTTGGGTTTAAATAGCGGCTTAAATGTATACCAAGACCCATACGAGCAAGTTGATGTAAATGCTTCGATTAATTTATTAGAGGATTTGAGTTTGACCGCTGCAGTTATTAATTTAACTAAATCTGAGTCGGTAAAGCGCCTAGGTAACGATACAGAGTCTCGGTTATTAAACTCAAGCTATTCGGGAAGACGTTATTATGCGGGCATAAACTATCGTTTTTAAGCTGAGTGTGTTGAGTTTAGGTAAACAAGCTGTTTTGTTGCTGTTTTAGCTTTTTCTTGTAAGTTATTACTTTATAATGAGCGTTATAAAAATTATAGAATTAATATTAACAGGATTGAAATGAGTGATTTAACGGCAATAGCCAACTTATCTATTTTATTAGTTGAGCCTTCTGAAGTTCAACAAAAGCTAATAAAAAAATCACTGGCTCAGTGCGGTGTTACACAAATTGAAACGGCCAGCACTCAAGAAAACGCGCTGGCTGCTTTATCAAATTATCACCCTGACTTAGTGATCAGCAGCATGTACTTAAGTGATGGCACAGCTGATTCTTTATTACAGGCAATACGCAGTAATAGTAATACCGAGCAACAGGCATTTATGTTGGTATCGAGCGAGCGTAATAAGCGCCATTTAGAGCAACTTAGGCAATCGGGGGTATTAGCGATTTTACCTAAACCGTTTAGTGCCGACGAAATAACCCGGGCGCTTAAAGCGACTTTAGATATTATTAGCGAGCAAGAAGTGGAACTAGAGCACTTTGATGTGACGCTTCTTAGAGTGCTTGTAGTTGATGACAGCCGTTTTGCACGAAAACACATAATACGAGTGCTAGCGGGGATGGGTATTCCTGAACCTGTAGAGGCTGAAGACGGTAAACAAGCGATCGAAATGTTAAACAGCCAATCATTTGATTTAATTGTTACTGACTACAATATGCCAGAAATGGATGGTAAAGAATTAACTGAAACGGTAAGGCAATCGAATGCGTACTCGCATATCCCAATCTTGATGGTGAGCTCAGAAGCTAACGATACCCATTTAGCTAATATTGCTCAAGCGGGTGTGGACGCCATTTGTGACAAACCGTTTGAGCCCGCTACTGTGCGCGATTTACTCTTTAAAATCATGAGCTAACTCGTAGCTGTAAAAGCACTTTTTAACTAAAGTGCTTTTAAGTCGCTTTGCAGTAATGTAATGAAAAATTAAGTAACTTGGCACCAGATAAGGGCTTACTTAAATAAAACCCCTGAGCAATATCGCAGTTTAGCTCGTTGAGTAAATCTAGCTGCTCTTTGGTTTCTACTCCCTCTGCAACCACTTTTATTTCTAGGCTGTGTGACATAGCTATGGCCGCTTTCACTAAATTACAGTCTGCCTTGTTATCTGTTATCCCTGCAATAAAGCTACGGTCAATTTTTAGCACATCAAAAGGGTATTCTCGTAAGTAACTTAATGATGAATAGCCTGTGCCAAAGTCGTCCATTGACAGTTTTATGCCCAGCTCATCAATTTGCACTAAGGCATCATGAATTGAGGCTTGGCTATTCATTAGTACCCCTTCGGTAATTTCCAGCTCTAAGCATTCATTATTAATGCTATTTTTATGTAGAGTGTGTTTAATTATATTGACCAGTTCAGGGTCTCTGAATTGGCGCGGTGATAAATTAATCGCCATGGTATAGTTTTGCTTGTTAATTGATTGCCATTCATTTAAAAAGCGTAAGGCTTGTTGAAGAACAAATAAACCAATAGGCGTAATTAAGCCGGTTTGCTCTGCAATTGGGATAAACTCATCTGGGGTTATTTCCCCTAACACTATATTATGCCAACGAAGCAAGGCTTCAGCGCCAACGATGGTGTTTGTTTTTACATCTATTTGTGGTTGGTAATAAAGCTCAAATTCATTACGCTCCAGTGCACCATGCATTTGCTCTTCTATTTCAAAGCGGCGGCGCATGGCGACGTTCATTTGTGGGGTGAAAAAAGAGGACGTGTTTCGCCCCATCGCTTTTGCTTGGTACATAGCGGTGTCGGCATTTCGTAACAACACAGAGGCGCAGGTGCCATCCTTAGGGGAAATAGCAATCCCAATACTTAATGTTAGTATTAAGTCTCTACCTACAAGTTTAAAGGGTTTCCTAAATGCTTGAAGTAACCGCTCAGCAATCGCTAAAGCATCATTCTCATCATTTAAATTGGATATTAAAACAATAAACTCATCGCCGCCCAATCGGCCTATTGTGTCACTTTTTTTAAGTGTTTGCTGTAATCTTGCTGCTGCCGCAATTAATAGTTCATCACCGACTTCATGGCCTAAAGAGTCATTCACTTTTTTAAAGTCATCAAGATCTAAAAAGAACACCGCGGCTTTTTCGTGGCTCTTTTGTACTTCCAGTAATATTTGTGATAAGCGGTCTAGAGATAAAAAGCGATTAGGTAAATCGGTTAAGCTATCAAAGAGAGCCTGATGGCGAATTAGTTCAGCGGAGCGGTGTGGTTCGCTAATATCACGGATAATCACCATGATTTGGTTTTTTTTGGGCAGTAGGCGCAATCTCGCCTCATAATAAATTACGCCTTCAGGCATGCTCAATTCATATTCAAAACTGACCATACTGTTTTGAGCTATTGTTTTTTCTATATGAACCTGAAACTTTTGCGCTACTTTTTCAGGTAATATATCCACCATTTTTTACCAATAAACTGGTTAGGTGAAATATATAAATCGTTTTCATTATTTGCATGGTAGTCAGTAATAGTGCCATTTTGCTCTAATACAAAAAATAAATCAGGAATTGCCTCAAATAAAGTTTTGAGCATGGTGGCATTAAATACGGCTTCTGCTTGTGCTTTGTGCACCTCAGACAGATCAATATCAATACAGTACATTTGTTTGGTATTGTACTGATTGGTAAACATAACATGGCTTGAAAATACGGCTACATCATTGCCATTTTTATGGCTGAGTATGAGTTCTGATGCGGGAATTTCAATATCATACTTAATCCAATTACTATGCGCTTTAATAACGGGCTCTCGCATTGGCGCGGGTATAATTAAATCTTCGAGTTTTTTGCCAATGGCTTCTTGGTGTGTATACCCATAAAGTAATTCGCTGCCTTTATTCCAATAAATAACACGTCGTTGCTCATCGTAACCTTGTACTGAAATAGAATCGACAGCATCAAAAAGTTGATGCAACGGGTCATTAGTAACATATTGATGAGCTGGCATATTATTAGTTTTATTGGGAGCCATTAAATGGGTTCCAGTTATTGAATTACTTTCTTTATATAATAGACATAAAGTTGTGATTTAGCATGGTAAGCGGCGTTTCAATGAGTGACTTTTTATTGATTGAATAGATAGTGATTTGAATAAAGCACAGGTAAGCACTTTTATAGTAAAGGCCAATAAACATTGGCCTTTATATTTTATTATTAGTTGGTGGGCATTAAATAGATTTCGCGTACGCTATTACGCTGATTAGCTTCAATGGCAAACAAAACGGCATCGGCCACGTCTTGAGGGTCGAGCTTATCTGGTTTTGCTTCATCAAAAAATGGTGTATTCACCATGCCTGGGGCTATGGTTGTACATCGGCCATGCCAAGGTTTCATTTCTTCTGCAAGGTTTTGACCAAAGCCATGAGCAAACCATTTAGTGGCACCATAAATAGAGCCATCAATGGGTCTTCGTCCTGCTGCAGAGCTGGTTAAAATAAAATGTCCTTGGTTTTCACGTAAATGAGGCAAAGTGAGTTTAGCAGTCCAAAGCAATGCTTTAATATTAAGGTCAACCATGGCTGACCACTCTTGAGGATCGCCATTCTCTGTACCAGGTGATGACACACCCATGCCGGCGTTAGCGAATGCTACGTCTAATCGGCCAAATTTTTCAACGCCTTTACTCACTACATTCTCAAGTTCATTAAATGCAGTGGCATCGGCTGAAACGCTAAATGCATTTTCATGGCCTAACTCGTCAACTAGTTTATTGAGTTTATCTTCGCTGCGCGCGGTTAAGATCACTTTGTGGCCATTATTAACTAATGTTTTAGCGGTTGCCTCGCCAATGCCGCTCGATGCGCCGGTAATTAAAATTACTTTCTGTGTTGCCATGGTTTGTCTCCTTTTTTGGAATTCTGCCAAGCTTGAGTGTATAGACTCAATTAAATGAGTTAGTTAGGGTTAATTAAGTGACAGTAATGTCGTTTAAGCATGCTATCAGGAGTAATTCATTACCCTAATAGATAGAATCATATTTTTTTGAATAGTTAAGCTATAAGTATAATTATATAAACTTAACCTTAATTGAATTTAGAGAGATTAGCGATAAGGGTTTGAACGTATGTTTCAAACCCTAGTAGCCGAAAGCAATTAAGCTTCTAGTTGAAATGGGTATACCGATCCTAGGCTAAGTAACTGGGTTAACTCATCAAGCGCTTGATAACTTTCGGTAAGTAAAGCAGGGTCTGCAAAGTCGTTGGCACCGAGTTTATCGCGGTAATGGCGCGTAGCCCAATCACATAATTGGGTGTACTTTTGCTCATCTAAAATAACCTCAGGATTTACCGCTGCTAATTCTTGGCTATTAAGCGCCACGCGTAAACGCAAACAAGCAGGCCCGCCGCCATTTTGCATACTTTGGCGCAAATCAAAAAATTGCACTTGATTTATGGGGTTATCGTCAATAATCATTTCTTCAATATACGCTTTTACAGCAGGATTACGCTGGCATTCTTGTGGGGCAACGAGCAACATTTTATCGTCACTAAGGCTAACCAGTTGGCTATTAAATAAATAGCTACTAACGGCATCTTGAATACTCACTTTGCTGGTTGGTACTTCAATAATATAAAGCTGTTTGTTACCTACATAAGCTTCGCGGATATCGTCTAATGCTTGCGTTTGATTTAAAAACGCCTGCTGATGGCATAATAAAACATTGGCGTTACCCACCGCAATTACATCATTATGGAACACCCCTTGGTCAATTACATCAGGGTTTTGTTGTAATAGTATTTGGCTGGTATCTTTTATATTGTGCAATCGACAAATGGCTTCCGATGCTTCCAAAGTTTGCCTTGCAGGGAACTTAACGGGTTTAACAAGCTGACTGTTAAAGGCACTTGCACCAAATACAAATAATTCTAGCCCGGTTTCACCATGGCTGTCGCACAGCCGAGTATGGTTTGCTGCGCCTTCATCACCAAAAAAACCTTGCTCAGGCAAATGTGAATGGTGTGCAAAGTATTGTTCGTTATTAAACATCGCTTTGAGCAAACGTGTAGTGGTGTTTGGCTCTAAAGAGCGATGAAATTTATTATTTAGATTAGCCGCAGTGAAGTGTACTTTGCCGTCGTTAGTATCAGGTGAAGGCGATACGGTGGCTGCATTAGCGGTCCACATGGCTGAGGCAGAGTAACAAGCGCGCAATAAAATAGGATCGGCTTTAAAGGCTTTATTAATGACTTGTGCATCGTTGCCAGTAAACCCTAAACGCCGCAATACATTTAAATCTGGGCGAGCATGAGGCGCAAATACCCCTTGGGTTAAGCCTTTATCGTGCATGGCTTTCATTTTAGCCAAGCCCTGCAATGCTGCTTCTTGCGGATTTGAAAAGCTCGCCGCGTTGTTTAACGAGGCAACATTTCCATACGACAAACCTGCGTAGTTGTGAGTAGGGCCGACTAAGCCGTCAAAATTAACTTCTAAAGCATGCATACACGTTCCACTAACCAATTAAATAGTCTTTTACAATACAACGCTATGACTTAGCTTGCAAAGTCTGTTCAAAAATAGTTTTAACGCGAGTAGATACGCTCTTTTTCACTGGTGGTATGCGTATTTGTTGGCTCATTAACTTGCCACACTGTGATATCTAAGCGCCATAAAAAATAAAGAGTGTTGTATAAATTAGACATAATTTTTTTCCTTGGTGTAACTAATGACAATTAAATATAAGGAAGAAGTATGCCAATTGTTTATTGAATATTTTATGAATATAAATCAGATATTTACTATTATTTCTTTAATACCTAGTTTGGCTGAGGCACCAAATTGGGGGAGTAATTATAAAATATGCACTTTTTTGGTGTGATGTTATAAAGCCCTGCATTACATGACAGGGCTAGGGTAATTGCGTTAGGTTATTAACGACCTACTTTACCTTTTACAAGGGGCGTAAACGACATCACTTTAAACTTATTAGGGTTTTGAGTTTTATCATTGCTTAACACCGGCGAGTTGTGCAAATCGTTTACTGTAAAATATATTTTATGATCTGCACCATAACTAAAGCCATCTGGCCAGCTTAGGCGATCATCTTTAAATAACACTTCATAGTCGCCATTTGGTTTTACGACGCCAATTGCACCATTGATTATATCGGTCACATAGACGTTACCGCCCCCATCCACCGTAATGCCGTCGGAAATGGGTTTAGTGCCGTAGCGCATTACTTTGGCTTCTAGCGCTTTTGCTGAAAGCTGCTCGTTGTTAATTGCGCTGGTGGCAATACGATAAACCGAAGTCCCCGACATTGACCCAAAGTAAAGCCAGTCTTCGTTAGGATCAAGCGTAATTGGGTTAACACGTTGTCCGCCCAGGCGCATTGTTCGGCCATTAATAACCATATCAATATTTTCGGCGGTGGTGTATTGGCTATCTTGTAATACTCTTCGCGCTTCACCGGTTTTTAGGTTTACTATAATAATTGCAGCCTGAGTGCCTTGTGCTGTATCGGCAATGTAAATAACGCCGTGTTTATTATCGATAACTAAATCGTTTAAAAACGAGGTATCGGTAATTGTTGGTTTGGCTAGGTAAATAATTTTATGCAGTTGCTCTTGGTTGGTATCCCAACCAACTAATCTCCCCGCATGATCTGGCCCTGAGGTATCAAGCATCCATAGTATGCCGTCGCTTAATACATTAACACCGAGTACCCCGTAAAAGCCCTTACCTTTGTTGTATGCGTAAGCCCATTGCTCATTAGGGTAGGGTTTAGTGGTGCCATCACTTAATAGCTCCATGATTTTTTGATTTTGCCCATAAAAACCATGTATAGATAAGAACTTACGGCCAGATGGCGTAATGGCTATGTTGCCAGGAGGGTGTTGTGCATCAAATGTCGCAACAGTGGTTAATTCACTATTATTGGCAAGTGCTCCATTACTTACCAGTAATGTAATGCTGTAAGTAATAGCAATAAGTCGTTTTTTAAATGAGTCATTAATTAACGCCTTGTTTGTTAAGTTATAGCTGGGTAAAGCTGGGTTTTTAGTCGGTCAGATCATTGACCACTAAGTCGAGTAACTGCATTAATTGTTGTGCTTGGGTTGTGTCGATACTGTCAAATTTGCAAAAAATCCTTTTTGGGATGTCGGCAGCTTCAAGTTTTAAAGAGTGACCCGTGTGAGTCAGTTGCACCAAACGCTTACGCTTATCGTGTTCGTCTTTTATAACGTTAAGTAATGACTTGTCGGTCATTTTTTTTAATATTTGAGTAAGCGCGCCACCATCAATTGCGGTTTTATCTATTAGCTCAGCGATGGTTACTTCATCTTGTTCCCACAGCGCCATCATAACAACATACTGAGGATAGGTAAGGTTAAGCTCAGCTAGAGGTTCTCGATAGGCACGGGCTATGCTGTTAGACGCCATATATAAACGATGGCATAACTGATTTTTTAATTTTAACTGTTCAAACGACATCGTTTTATCCTTCATTTCAATACAGAGTATTTTAGTTTGTATGCAAAGTATTTGCAATCAGAATTTAGTTGTTCTATTATTTTGCACACAAAGTAAGTAATGTGAAAATTTTAAATCTTAGGAGTTCACTATGAATGTATTACAAAATGTAGCTTATACAGCAAAAGCTAGGGCAACAGGCGGACGTGAAGGCGTTGCTAAATCAGATGATAGTCGTTTAGATGTTAACTTATCAACGCCTAAAGGGTTAGGTGGTGACGATGGGCAAGGCACTAATCCAGAGCAATTATTTGCAGCAGGTTATGCAGCGTGTTTTATTGGCGCACTTAAATTTGTAGCCGGTAGCGAAAAAGTTGCTTTACCAAGCGATACTTACATTAACTCTGAAGTGTCTATTGGTGCTATTGAAGGCGGTTTTGGTATTGCTGTAAAGCTTGCTGTATCACTAGGTGATATGGATAAAGCAGCTGCGCAAGAGCTTGTAAATAAAGCACATCAAGTATGCCCATACTCAAACGCAACACGCGGTAATATTGAGGTAGAACTTTCAGTTATTTAATTTACCTCTTTATATTGTTTATAAAAACACGCCATGAGTGATCATCGCGTGTTTTTTATTGGGCACACCTCTAAAAGCCAAACTTGAGTTGACGCGGAAAATAGATAACTTTACCTGAATATATGAAATTTCACATATTCACTATTCCATATGTCTTTCTTTTCATATATTGTTGTTGTATGCAAAACAAGACTACACTGTATGAATCAACTAAATCCTCTGCATTTTTTTAAATGTATCGCTGACGACACCCGCTTAAAGACAATACTGCTTATTGCGCATGAAGATGAGTTATGTGTATGTGAATTAGTGGAGGCACTTGATGTAAGCCAGCCTAAAATTTCACGGCATTTAGCTGTATTACGTCAATGCGGTTTGCTTGCTGATCGTAAGCAAAATCAATGGGTGTTCTATAGCTTAAATAAATCACTACCTGATTGGGCGAAAGATGTAATTACAAAAACATTACATGCCACCCCTACATTTTATGAGCATCAATTACAGCGTTTAAATGTGATGGGCAAGCGTCCTGAGCGAATTTTAAAATGCTGTGACTAACTAAAGGAATTTTATAATGACGATTAAAGTAGGCATAAATGGTTTTGGACGAATCGGACGTTTAACCTTACGAGCGGCAATTGATTGGCCTGAGGTTGAATTTGTACATGTTAATGATGTGGCTGCTGATGCGAAAACACATGCCCATTTATTAGAATTTGACTCGGTTCACGGGCGCCTAAAATATGAGGTGCAAGCCGATGATAATAGTTTTTCTGTAGCAAAGCATACGGTTAAAGTAACGAATAATAAATCGATTGCAGAGACTGACTGGTCACAATGTGATGTGGTGATTGAAGCCAGCGGTAAAATGAAAACAACAGAATTACTCAACGCTTATTTAGCGCAAGGTGTAAAGCGTGTGGTTGTTACTGCCCCAGTTAAAGAAAAAAGTGTTTTAAATGTGGTAATAGGGGTGAACGATCATCTTTATAATCCGCAGTTACATAAAATTGTTACCGCGGCTTCATGCACAACAAATTGTTTAGCGCCTGTGGTAAAAGTATTGCAAGAAAAAGTAGGGATTAAGCATGGATCCATAACAACGATTCATGACATTACCAACACCCAAACAATTATAGATGCGCCTCATAAAGACTTACGTCGAGCTCGCTCATGTGGTACCAGTTTAATTCCCACCACAACAGGCAGTGCTACGGCTATTACGCAGATATTCCCTGAGCTAAAAGGAAAATTAAACGGCCATGCAGTTCGAGTCCCCCTAACGAATGCATCAATTACTGATTGCGTGTTTGAACTAGAGCGTGGTGTAACCGAACAAGAAGTGAATGGATGGTTTAAGCAAGCGGCTAATAACGAGCTAAAAGGCATTTTAGGCTATGAAGAAAAGCCATTGGTATCTATTGATTACAAAACAGACCCTCGTAGCACAATTATAGATGCGCTTTCGACAATGGTTATAAACCACACTCAACTTAAACTCTATGCTTGGTATGATAATGAATGGGGTTATGCCAACCGGACTGCTGAGCTGATGCTCAAAGTAGGACAAAGTGATTTAGTAAACTAGTTCAGGGTATTGAAGATGTTTTCGCAAATCGCCAATTTACCATCGGCTTTAAAACAGTATGGCATTATTACGGGTAATTACTGGGCTTTTACACTAACAGATGGCGCACTTCGCATGCTGGTGGTGCTGTATTTTCATCAGTTAGGGTATGGCGCGCTCGCGATTGCCATGCTGTTTGTGTTTTATGAGTTATTTGGGGTTATTACTAACTTAATTGGCGGTTGGTTAGGTGCGCATTTAGGTTTAAATAAAACCATGAACATAGGATTAGGGCTGCAAGTTGTGGCCTTAGCTATGTTGTGTGCACCAAGCGATTGGTTATCGGTAAGTTATGTAATGTTAGCGCAAGCCTTAAGTGGGGTTGCCAAAGATCTCAATAAAATGAGCGCTAAAAGTGCGATTAAATATTTAGTTCCCGAAGGTGACAATCAGCAAAGCCAATTATACAAATGGATTGCTATATTAACGGGCTCTAAAAATGCATTAAAAGGAGTTGGCTTCTTTTTAGGGGGGCTATTACTTACTTTACTAGGATTTGTTGGAGCGTTAGTTGCTTTAATTATGCTTTTAACTATCGCTTGGATCATTAGCTTAGTGTATTTAGAGGGTGATATAGGCAAAGCTAAAAATAAACCAAAATTTAAAGCGTTATTTTCTAAGTCTAGGGCAATTAATTTACTCAGTGCCGCTCGGTTTTGTTTATTTGCTGCTCGTGATGTATGGTTTGTTGTTGCACTGCCTGTTTATTTAGCCTCGCAATTTAATTGGCCACACTGGTGGGTTAGTGGTTTTATGGCACTATGGGTGATTGCTTATGGGGTAGTGCAATCTCAAGCACCAAAAATTACGGGTAAGTCACTTGTCAGTAATGATGCGATAAAGAAAGCGTTTTACTGGGGGGGAGTATTGGCGTGTGTCACCTTGTTATTAGCTTGTTTGATGCAGTTGAATATAGCTGTAAACACTACGCTAATTGTTGGGTTATTTATTTTTGGTGCTGCATTTGCTATTAACTCATCATTACACAGTTATTTGATTGTCAGCCTTGCTAAAAGTGATGGTGTTTCTTTGGATGTAGGTTTTTATTACATGGCTAACGCTGCAGGAAGACTGGTCGGGACAGTACTTTCTGGTTTTATGTATAAAGTATATGGGCTGCAGGCCTGTTTGTGGGTAAGCGCTAGCTTACTTTTGCTCGTTTGTTTAATCACTCAGCGGTTAACTAAACAAAGTTAGCCGAACACTAAATACTAAAATAAGTCACAAAAACTTCACAGTGTCTGTTGCAGTCAGTGATGGCGAATTAACTACAACACAAAGCTTTAGCGTAACAGTGACAAATGGTGATACTATCACTCCACCAACAGGAGATTGGGATGCGAGCGTTGCATACGTTGGTGGCGATGTCGTCACTTATAATGGCGTTGAATATAAAGCAAAATGGTGGACTCAAGGTGAGCGTCCTGATTTAGGTGGTGCGTGGGAGGCAACAACACAGCCTACAGATGATACAGGTGCTGCAATTTGGCAGTCATCGGCTATTTATAACAGCGGTGATGAAGTCTCTTATCAGGGCAACAAGTACCAAGCTAAGTGGTGGACTCAAGGGAACGAGCCTGGTTCAACCGATGTATGGTTAGCACTTTAATGTAAAACTTTATTGTTTGATTTTAAAAAAAGCAGCTCTCGAGCTGCTTTTTTTATCGCGAACAGCCACTTTGATTGTTCATAACAAGGCTTTATTACTAATAATTAATCCATTGACATCAGCATATACCCAATCACCGGTATTAATTGTGGTGTTTAACATATTAACCGGGTGATCTTTGGCACCTAAACCGCGCTTAGTGGTGCAGCGCGGCGTAGCGCCTAGTGCCATCACGGGTAAATCAAGCGTGGCAAGAATTTCAATATCGCGGCAGCAACCATTAATAATAATGCCTTGCCAGCCATTTTTTAGGGCTCGCTCTGCAATCATATCGCCAATGAAGGCAAAACGCTTACTAGCAAAGCCATCCACAACCAACACTTTGCCTTCACCATTTTCATGTAATATGTTGCCAGCAAACGAGTTATCGTCTGGGCAGGTGACAGTCACTACTTGACCATAAAAGAGAGTTTTATTACCAAAGTGTTGCAAGCCACTGTCAGCGACTTGCACATGGTCGCGATGTTCATCGTATAAATCGGGCGTAGTAAACTGTGTCATTGAGGGCATCCTTGTTTTTTATAAAGCCACGTAGGCCAACGGCAGTACATTAAAAGTAGTAATAATGTTTATCGTAGGCTAATTAATCATTCAGGTGTAGCTATTGTTGTAAATTGGCGTATAGATTTTAGTCGCAATATAAGCACTTTTAACGTTTTTTAACGCTTTTTTATAAGTAACTTATGCTGTTACTTAGTTTTATTTTTTTAAATAAATTTGATTTTGCCAGAGCATTAGCCAAACGTCTCATTGTTGCGTGCTTTTTCATATGCTACGTTCAATTGTTATTTTAAAATTTGGGCTGCAATACTTGGCCCTATACACACATACAAAAAGAGAAGCGTGCTTTATGATCATCTTTTTTATTTGCCTAACTATTTTAATATTAGGCTATAAGTTTTATAGCCCGTTTGTTGAAAAGCAAGCGGGCATGGATTCAACGGTCGACACACCACAAAAACGCTTTAGCGAAGGTGTTGATTACGTTGCAATTCACCCTGTTCGTGCATTTTTGATTCAATTTTTAAATATAGCAGGCGTAGGCCCCATATTTGGCCCAATATTGGGTGCATTATATGGTCCGGTTGCGCTTGTATGGATTGTGCTTGGTAATGTTTTGGGTGGCGCTGTACACGACTTCTTCTCAGGAGTAATGAGTATAAAAGAAGACGGGAAAAGCTTACCGGAAATAGCAGGGCACTACTACAACGTTGTATTTAAAGGCTTTATGCTTATTTTTACTGCGATGCTACTATTTTTTGTTGGTGTTGTATTTATTATGAGCCCGGCAGGATTATTAAGTAACCTTGATATATTTAAGGATACAATATTTGCAAATAATACCTTTTGGGTTTTGGCTATTTTAGCTTACTACTTTTTAGCCACGTTATTACCCATTGATAAAATCATCACTAAGTTTTACCCTATTTTTGGTTTGTTAATGATTGTGATGACAGTAGCTATTGCGGTATCACTGCTAATAAACGCACCGCATTTACCAGTAGCGGGCGACTTTTTAGCATACTTTGAGGCCGATCACGCTCATGACTTCTTAGCACCAAATCCTGATGGACTGCCCACTTGGCCGCTGCTATTTATAACCATTACCTGTGGTGCTATTAGTGGTTTTCACTCAACGCAAGCACCTATTATTGCCCGTTGTTTAACCAACGAAAAATACGTACGCCCAGTTTATTATGGTGCGATGATGTGTGAAGGCATTGTAGGTTGTGTATGGGCATTAGCTGGTATTGCTGCCTTCCCTGAAGGCTATGCGGGTTTAAAAGCTATGCTTGATTTAGGCGGTCCAGGTTTGGTGGTTAACCATATTGCAAACAGCTACTTAGGTGTATTTGGCGGTATTATGGCAATTATTGCTGTTGCTGTTTTCCCTATTACCTCAGGCGATACGGCGTTTCGTTCACTGCGCTTAACCGTGGTTGATGCGTTTAGTATTCCGCAAAGTTTACGTAATCGTTTATTGCTAGCAATCCCTATTTTAACCATTGCTTACTTTATGACTAAGCTCGATTTCTCTGTGATTTGGCGCTACTTCGCATTCTCAAATATGCTGCTTTCAACCAGTGTGTTGTGGCTTGCGACCAAGTACTTATTTGACCGTGGTACATTCCACTGGATCACTAGTATACCAGCAGTAATCGCTACAGCAGTGACCTTGTCATACATAATGACTGCGGCAATAGGGTTAAACTTATCAAGTGATTTAGGTAAACCGATTGGTGCAGTGGTGGCTGTTATAGGGTTTATTGTATTAGCTGTTGTGCATTCAAAGCATAAAGTGCGTACGGCTTAATAAATCGTAATCTCAAAAATGTAAAAGCGAGCCTTATAAAGGCTCGCTTTTTTTATACTTGATCGCCAATCGCTAAAAAGTGGCTTGTTCGAAGTAGCTGATATCATCTAGGGTTTTACTAATCATCATCGCCCCCTCTAATAAGCTCACTGTTTGTATTGCCGCGCGAGCAGGGTTTTTTTCACCATTCGCAGCGTGTGCTTGGGTTAACCAGGCTAAATTTTTATTAAAAAACCGCTGAACTTCAACCCGCACTTTATCAGGTAGGCTGTCGCTTTCTGCGCCGAGCAAGCCACATAAACACATTTTTTTATCAATCACGAGTGCATTTCTAAATAACTGAGTGTAAATATCAATAGGGTTTTTACCGTTTGCTTTGTGTGCCTCTGGTTCACCAAGTACAGCGATAAAGGCATCGGTATATTGATGCGCAAGCTCTGCACCTAAATCAGCTTTAGTTGGAAAGTGATAATGCACACTGGCACTTTTAATACCAATTTCATTGGCCAACTCTCTAAAGCTAAAATTGCTATAGCCACCAAGTCTAACTTTGTTTTCTGCTGCTTTTAACAGGGCTGCTTTTTTTGTCATTTTAAACTTCCTTCATATCGCTGCAAAAAATTATCAACCAGTAGGTAGTTATTTTCAAGCTCTTTTATTTTTAGTTTGCAAAGGTCGAGATCTTAATATAAATTACCTACCAGTAGGTAGGTGTTTATTCTTGCCAGTATTAGCTCAAACTGTGATTAAAAATATAAAGAGATAATTATGAAAATTTATGATGTAGAAAACTTTCCTAATCCATTACGTGTACGTATTGCGCTTGCTGAAAAAAAGGCGACTGATAAAGTAGAGTTTGTTGCTGTCGATTTATAAATGGTGAGCACCGTACTGAGGCTTTTTTAGCTAAAAACCCCTTAGCAGGCGTACCTGTTTTAGAGCTAGATGATGGAACGTTCATCGCAGAATGCACCGCGATTACTGAATATATTGATACCGCTTTTGCTGGCCCTTCATTAACAGGTTTTGAGGCAAAAGAACGCGCGGTGATTAATATGATGCAAAAGCGTGCGGAGTCAATGGTACTTGATGCTGTAGCCACTTACTTTCATCATGCTTAGGCCCAGCGCTTGAAACCTATCAAAATGTTGCTTGGGGAGAAAAGCAAGGTGAAAAAGCGCGCCAAGGCTTTGTTTATTTTAATAGCGTATTAGCTAACTCTGCTTATGTTGCTGGTGAGAATTCAGTGTTGCAGATATTACTTTGTACGCCGGTCTGGTGTTTGCAGGCTTTGCAAAAATAGCTATTCCTAGTGAGTTATCACATTTAATAGCATGGCAAGAAAAGGTCGCTCAGCGTCCAAGTATTGCTGTTTAGATATGGAGTCAAATATGAAAATTGCAGCTGATTTTAGCGAACGTGTTGTTGTACATAGCGAATCGTTAGAATGGATAGCCTCACCGATGGCGGGTGTTGATAGGCGTCCACTTGATAGAGTGGGCAATGAGGTTGCACGCGCAACCAGCATTGTACGTTATGCGCCAAACAGCCATTTTTCTGCCCATACACATACCGGCGGTGAAGAATTTATTGTGCTTGAAGGTGTTTTTCAAGATGAACATGGTGATTTCCCCAAGGGCTCTTATATTCGCAATCCGCCTGAGTCAAAACATACACCAAGCTCTGAAAACGGGTGCGTTATATTTGTGAAATTATGGCAGTTTCAGCCAGAGGATAGAGAGCATGTTCGCTTGCAAACTAATACCATGTGCAGTGTTCCTCACCCTGAGTTTAGTAATGTAAATGTAGTTTCTCTTTATGAAGATGCCTTTGAAGAGGTGAGTATTTTTGCATTTGCACCTAACAGTGAAATATCGTTAAACGCCTTAGGTGGGGGCGAGCTTTTAGTTCTTGAAGGCTCGCTTGAAGAGCAGGGCGATACATTAGTAAAGCAGAGCTGGTTAAGAGTGCCGCCTAACAGCGAAATTAAAGCAACAGCAGGCAGTGAAGGAGCCAGAGTGTGGCTTAAAATCGGTCATTTAACAGATGTTGAAAATCAAATAGCACGGCTTAAAAATGCATAATTAAGCATTTAATTAAAATGGGCACAATAAAAGTGATGTGCCTGTTTTTTGATCTACTTCACTATTGGTTAATAAGCTATCACCTATACTTGATGCTCATATTATTGTGGAGTTCGGGTTATGGTAAATTTAACACACGGCTTATCTATTGGTATTGAGCGCTCTGGTTGCGAGTTTTTTTTAACCTTAAAAGCTATAGGTACACTCACTCACAAAGATTATGAGGTGATCACGCCGATGATTGACTCTGCGCTTGGCGAAGTTAAACATCCTATTGTTAATGTACTCATAGATGGTACTGAGCTTGATGGCTGGGAACTTAGAGCTGCATGGGATGATTTAAAACTTAGCTTAAAGCATAACAAAGAATTTAAAAAAATAGCCATATACGGCAACAAAGACTGGCAATCAACCATCGCTAAATTAGGCAGTTGGTTTGTATCAGGTGAAATTGAATATTTTGAGAACGCCACTGCGGCTTTAGAATGGTTAAAAAGTAATGATGAAGAAGCGGATGCTTAAATAAAGGCCATAATCGGCCTTTATTTTTAAAGTATTTATACCAATTCGCTTAATTAAGTGATCTATTTTGAGGCTGGAAAAACGTATTGATAGCTAGGCAAAAATTTGCTATTTAGTTGTTCTAAATGAGAATTTTTTAACGCAGATAGCGACACGTTTAGCCTCGTAAATGATTAAGTATTATTGCGGATTGGTGTTATACCTCTTGAAGTGTAGGTAATGCGGGAAATGCCCCCTTGGCTAAGCAGGCTTTAGAGCCACAGCGCAAACCAAAACTTAAAGCGTGTTTTACTAGATGCTCATTATTAATTTTTTCGATAAGCGAGCTATTTTCATCGGTGTGATTTAAATAATATAACACGCCTGCAATAAACGCATCACCGGCACTGGTAGTATCCACAGCATTAATGATTGGCGCCGATTTGTTTAATATAAACGCCTTGTGGTAAACCGTTGCCGGTGCAGAGCCATCGGTTAAAAATACCAATTTAACACCTGTATCTAAAATAGATTGTAAGTAATCATCAGGTGCTTGCTGTGTTTGCTCAGCTAAAAAGTTCAGCTCATCACGCGATAGCTTAACAATGTCGCAATAGGCATAACACGCGTGTACATTGTGTTCAATGTCATTGCTATTTTGCCACAAGCTATAGCGTAAATTTACATCAAAGCTAACGAGTTTATGGTTGTTTTTAGCCAGCTTTAAAGCACACACGGTGGTGTTTGCAATGGCTGGATTGGTTAACGTGTTGGAACAAAAGTGTAGGGTACTCAATTCATCCCATTTAATATGGCTTAAGTGATCACTCGTTAACAGTAAATCAGCCGTATTGTGGCGATAAAAATTAAAGCTGCGTTCACCGGTTTCATCTAAACTCACAATAACCACGGCCGTTTGAGAGTCTTTAATCGTAAATAAGTACTCTGTACTTACTTTATATTGCTCAAGCGATTTACTTAATTGTTTAGCAAAGTAGTCATCACCCATACCGCCACAAAAAGCAGCCTTGCCGCCTAACTTTGCATAACCTACCGCTACATTGGCAGGGGCACCTCCTGCAATGGGCAAATAAGCACTGTTTTGAGAATCTTGTGGCAGCATATCAATAAGTAGCTCGCCGAGGCTAAGTAATTTGGTCATAGTGTAAATCCTAAAAAACCCAGCAGAGCTAGGTCAAAATTCAAGGGAGAATTATTAAAACTAATTAAAGTTAGTGTAACAATCGCTGAAAAACATAGCTTCAGCGTTTGTTACACTAAAGATGGTTAGTTAAACGCGTATTTAAGCGTTATTGATGTTGTGCGGCCATTAATAGTACGGGCGCGAATAATGTTATTATCTGGAATTGAGCCTTCTTCAGCTTCTGTAATACCTACCGTATCGAATAAGTTATTTACATTAAGTGCAATATTAAGGTTTTCAGATAAATCGTAACTTACAAAGCCATTTACTTGAGTGTAACCGTCAAATTTAAGGTCGTTATTGTCTTGAGCGTAAGCATCAGTAGTACCAATAAAGTTGACACCGGCAGCACCTTTATCAAAGCTATAACGAGCCATTAAAGAGTAGATTAAATCAGCTTGGCGGCGTGGCGTATTACCTACCACTTCAGGTGTAAGTGCATCCTTAGCAATTTCTGCATCAGTCCATGTTAAGTTACCACGAAAATCCCATGCATCGATGAAGTAAGTTGATTCAATTTCAATCCCTTTTGCTTCGTACTCACGGTCAAAAAAGGTTTGCGATGTTGCTTCAAAGTTTTGCTCTTCTGTTTCTGCATAAAACGCTGTTGCAAAAACTGAGAGTGAATCAAAACGTTTTTTAACCCCAAATTCATACTGGTTTACTTCATCAACGGCATCTTCATCAGCAACCGAACCGTCAGCGCGTACTTTACCAAATAAAAGTCGGTCAGCATTTGCGCGGCCACCTTTACTCAGTCTTGCAAATGTCGCAAGGCTTGAATCTATTTGGTAGTTAGCCCCAATTGAATAGGATGCATAATCCCAATCGTAATTTACTGGGCTAGCATTTGCGGTATCAATGCCTGCTACATTTTGTTCAGGAACTGAAATCACTCCATCGCGATTCATATCGACCGTTGAGGTAACGGCACTTGCATAGTTGCCGCGTGCTTCACCACTATCGTAACGAGCACTGGCATCAATACTTACATCACCCATTTTTGTTGAAAATGAAACGTACGGGGCGCGGGTATCGTATTCTGTATCGTAATCACGCTGACAACAGTTACCCCAAAAAGGCGTTCCGTATGCATATAAACCATTTTCAGAAAACGCTGTACCATCAGCAGCTGTTACATTTAGTAGCGCCGCATTATCGCCCTTAAGCTCCATAAGGTAAGAGTTCCATAACCATGACATAGCAATATTTTGCGTTGAAGCATAGTAACCAAACGTAACGCTTGTATCATCGCTTAGTGATTTAGTTAGTTTGAAGTCGTTCACAATAGAGTCAAAGTCGTTCATTGTGACGTCAAACGTATGAATACGCATGGCTAAATCGTCATTAAATGCAGCTCCGGTATTTGCATTACTAAGCGTTGCACCTGCGCCGCCAATACTTTGTGCAATAGCAGTCGCGCTGCCTACTTCAGCAGGAATAAGTGAATTAAAGTTACCGCTAATAGAGGATTTACGAAAACGGTTTTCAATACGCCAATCGTTATCTAAGTCAAATACAGCTTCAAAACCCACTGAGTCAACTTGCGGGTTCATGCCATCGCGAATATCGCCGCTACTAATTTGATTTTCGCCATTTAAACGCACTGTTTTAGTAAATAATGCTGAATGCGGGGTATCTGATTGTGCGTCAAACCCTGGGATTGAGTCACCATTTGCATACATTGGCATTGGTAAGTAACCCACGCTTTTGTCATCTAAATGTTTGTAATAAAGACGCACGTAACCGTTTTCAAAGTCTTTGGTAAGGTTGGCTTTAATTTGCCCACCTTTATTTGATGTGTAACCTGTTTCACGCGGGCCTTCACCTTGGCGCACAAAACCACCTACATGAAAACGTACGCTATCACTAAGGTAAGTGCCGTATTCAAAGTCTGTACGAATAGTGTCGTAATCAAGGCCCAGTGTTGTAGAAACACTGCCTGATTCGTTTTCACCATTTTTAGATATAAAGTTAATTATGCCGCCCGGTGCATTACTTGCTGCAGTCGAGGCCGAACCACCACGAATTGATTCGATAGTTTGTACGGTATTATCTAGGCGCATAAATATATCAGCGTTACCAAAAGCAATATCACCGTATTGCATAACGGGTAAACCGTCTTCTTGTAATTGTAAAAACTTAGCACCACCAGAGGCCACAGGTAAGCCGCGTACAGCAATGTTTGCGTTACCTTCACCGCCGGTTGATTCTGAGCGTACGCCCGGAATAATTCTAAACGCTTCAGCAGTTGAACGGGGTGTAGATACTTCAACTTGAGCAAGCGATAGGCTGCTCACTGATGAGCTTGATGCCATAATGGTTGTACGACGTGGTACACCGGTTACAACGATAGTCTCAAGACCTTTGTTAGCTTGCGCTTGTGTGTTTTGCTCTTCTTGTTGTGCATAAACGCCTTGGCTTACAGCCAGCGCTAAAGCACTCATTAAATATAAAGGTGTGTTGTGTGTTGTCATGTGAACGCCTCGTTTTGTGAGCCCGAAGGGGTTGTTATTTTTACTTAATCGATTAAGTAAAAATAACAAATCTTTTACAATAAGCAAATTATTTTATTCTTTATTTGCTGTTTTTTTACTCATCTATTGATTTATATAGTGTTTTTTAGCACCCAATTTGTTGATTTACTCAGTTATTAGGTTGCTCTCTTGTAAAGCGCTGGCTGATGGGTCACGGAAATAGTTAAAAAGCATCGCTAAAAATAAAATAATGGCAAAGCCGGTTGCAAGATAAAAACCATAACGTACATGACCAAAGTAATCGCTGATCATACCCATAAATAAAGGTGCTAATGCGGCTGAAAGTGCAGTGAAAAATAATATAACCCCAGCAACTGCGCCATGTTGTTGTACCGGGAAGCACGATATTCCTTTGGAGTTTAAGGTCGGGTAAACCATCGACATAAATAACCCTGAAAGCGGCAATAAACCAACAGCCCAATCAACGCCACCGACTAAAGTACCCACATAACATAATGCGATACCTAAACTTAAGTAAGCCATAACACCTTGCCAGCTATAGCGGTTTAATAACCACACCGCAATAAAACGACCTGCGGCACGCAGTATAAAAAATATGGTGAGTGCATAGGTTGCCAAAAGGGGCCAAGAGCCTGTGTAGTCTTTTAACAGCGTCGGCATCCATACATAAATGGCAACCTCGGTTGCAACATAAAGCGCAATGGCGAGCGAAAAGCCAAGCGCGTAGGGGTTTTTTATCATTTTCATGGTGGTAGCAAGTGAAGCGGGCTTTTCAGTGCTTTTAACAACGCTCGGATACTCTGCACGCCACGCTAAAAACGCTAAAATTAAGCACATAATACCAGCAATAATATATAAATAAGTCCAACTTACATTTTGTACCAGTAATACACCAACAAGTGCAGGCCCAACAATGGCACCAATACCAAAAAAGCCTTCTACTTTGTTCATGGTTTTAGTGTGCTCTGCGTTGCTATGAGAAATATCACCTAATAACGCTAAAGCGCCGGTTTTAAATAAGCCAATAGCTAAGCCAATACAGCAAAGCAAAAAAATAAAAAATATAAAGCTGCTACTAATGGCGAATAAAAAGCAACTCGCAGAAAATAGTAATAACCCAAGCATAATCGTTTTTTTACGCCCGAGGCTATCGGCTAAAAAGCCTAAAAATAATCCGCTAAAGGCAATGAGTGCCATAGGCGCATAGTGAAATGCGCTGGCTTGGGTCATGCTTAAACCAAATTCAGTTATGAGCTCGGGAATGATCATGCCTACGGCATCGGAGGTCATGGCAAACATAAAAAACATCATATATGTGAGCCAGCGAATTTGTTGCAACGGATCGCTGCTTACGTGTGTGTGTGATTTTGTCATGTGCTTTTCCTCGTTAAATGCGTTCTTAACACCCAGTAAGTCAGTCAGTTACTGATTATAGTATTAATGTCGCCACGATATTTGTATGTAAAATTTATAAAAATAACTTGTAAATTCGTACGTGCTAGTTAAAGATATATCTTAATCGATTAAGTTTCAACATGGTAATCACACAATGATGAAGAATAAAGTTCAATTGATCACATACGCTGATCGAATTACTGGCCAAGATATAAATGCACTTACCACTCTTTTACATGGCCCATTAGAGGGCGTTTTTGGTGGTGTGCACTTATTGCCATTTTATAACCCAATTGATGGCAGCGATGCAGGCTTTGACCCGATTGATCATAGTGAAGTTGATTCTCGAATCGGTACTTGGGACGACATAAAGGCACTCGGTAAAGACCATGATTTAATGGCTGATCTCATAGTGAACCATGTGTCGGCGCAATCTTTTCAGTTTCAAGATGTACTGGCTAAAGGTAAAGCGTCAGAATTTTGGGATTTATTTTTAACCAAAGAGGACGTGTTCCCCAATGGCATGAGCGAGGCTGAGCAGCAAGCTATTTACCGTCCACGCCCAGGCAGTTGTTTTACGCCAATGAAATGCGGTGATGGTCAAACGTATGATTTTTGGACCACTTTTACCGATAATCAAATTGATATAAACGTAAAAGTAGAGGCAGGAATTGCGTATTTAAATAATGTACTTACTAAGTTCTCTGCTAACAACGTTAATATTATTCGTTTAGATGCAGCGGGTTATGCCATTAAGCAGGCGGGTACTAATTGTTTTATGCTAGATGAAACGTTTGGCTACTTAGATAACTTATCAAAGCAAGCCAACGATTTAGGCATGGAAACCATTGCAGAAATTCATAGCCATTATCAAACACAAGTAGATGTAGCTAAGCGCGTTAATATGGTTTATGACTTTGCGTTGCCACCACTTATTCTACATAGCTTGTTTAATAACAATGCGGATGCATTACTCAAATGGCTAAAAATATCGCCGCGTAATTGTTTAACGGTACTAGACACCCATGATGGCATAGGCATAATTGATGCAGGCCCAATGGGCGAAAAACCAGGCTTATTAAATGCAGAACAAATTGATAACCTAGTAGAAACCATGCATGCAAATAGTAACAATCAAAGCCGCCAAGCAACAGGCGCGGCTGCCAGTAATGTCGACTTATATCAAGTAAACTGTACTTATTACAATGCATTAGGCGCTAATGATTTTGACTATTTGCTGTCGCGAGCAATTCAATTTTTTGCGCCAGGTGTACCGCAAGTTTATTACGGCGGCTTATTTGCTTGTGAAAACGATATGGAACTGTTAGCAAAAACCAATGTTGGCCGTGATATAAATCGCCCATATTTGAACGCGGCTAAAATAGAGCAAGCCCTTAATAAACCGGTAGTAAAAGGGCTCATAGAGCTAATTAAAATGCGTAACGAACACCCCGCATTTGCAGGTGAATTTTCGGCTCAAGGCGGCGCAAGTGTTTGTTGTTTAATGTGGAAGCTTGAACAACAATCAATTTCTTTGAGGATTGACTTTGCAAGCCGTACTGCGCTTATTACGCAGCTTAATGGCACTCAAGAAAGCACTCTAAACTTACAAAGTTTATTGGCTTAATAGCTTTATTTGTTGAAAAACCAAAAGCCAAGCAGTTTCTGCTTGGCTTTTTTATTTGCTTTATTAACAGTGCTTAGCTACTTGCACCAATATCGAGTGCGTAACCTACTTCATATTGTTTTTCTTCTTTAGAAATAAATAAGTTAGCAGCCATAACGCCCTTTTCTTGGCTATTTTGATGAATTGTAGTGAGGCGAGGTACAAAACGAGCGGCTTCTTCTATGCCATCAAACCCCACAATACGCAGCTCACTGCCTATTTTTATCCCTTGTTTTATGGCTTCTCGCATGGTGGCAAGGGCAATTAAATCGCTCATGCATATAATCACGTTAGGGCGAGGGGAGGCTGTTAATACCTCTTTTGCGGCAATATTTGCAAAGCGCTCACTGCTTTCAGGAATATTCCAAATGCGGTCGTCGGCAACCGTTATATTGGCCTCACTTAAGGCGCGTTGATAGCCACGCAAACGTTGATGCGAAATAGATTGGCCAGTTTCAAATTCGTGATGTTCGTATACCCGGCACAATACATTTTCATCAAGTAATCTTAAACCTAATATAGCCACTTTATCATCTTGATTATGCAAAACATGTTTGGCTATTTCATAACTGGCTTGCTCGTTATTAACATTAATTGAGGCGTTACGGGCAATGTCAAAATCAACCGTCACCACATGTTTAGAGACTGTTTTTAGTTGCTCTACTAGTGCTTTATTGCGCGGGCGACCATAACAAATAAAACCATCGACAAAATCAACAACGCTGTTGAGGTTGTCACTGTTGCCTGAAAACAATAAAACATTAATATTATTTTTTTCAAGTACCGAGGTTACTCCCCGCATAAAACTGCTCGCAACAGGGTCTGATACCATGTATTCCACGCTATCAGGAAGGACTAATGCAACAATATTAAACGTGCCACTTCGCAAAGATTGCGCCGCTTTATTAGGGCCATAATACCCCAGCTCTTTGCACGCTTTAAGTATGGCTTCGCGGCGTTTAGCAGAGAGTTGATCCGGGCGATTAAATGCATTTGATACCGTAGCATTAGACACACCTAATTCTTTGGCAATACTCTTTAATGTCCAGCGGGTGGGTTTACTCATCGGTGACTCATTACTACTTACAACATTGCAAACAATCTAGCATATTAGGCTGTTTAATATAACAAAAACTGTTGTGTTAGGTTAGTGGCGACACGCTTTTGGTGCAATACCAAAAGTTTGCTTAAATAAACGACTAAAATGACTGGCGCTATTAAAACCCAGATCGTAGCACACCTTGCTTATAGCGTGGCCTTCTAATAAAAGCGTGCGGGCTTTTTTAAGCCTAAGTTGTTGCTGCCAAAGTGCAGGGCTAGTACCAAAAGCAAGTTTAAATTGCTGGTAAAACTTACTACGACTCATACAGGTTATTTTGCAAAGGGTGTTTATGTCGAGGTTTTCGCTTAAATGCTCCTCAATATAATGCAGTGCATCACTCACGTTACTTTTTAGGCGCAGCTTATCGCAGTTTGCCAGCAATAAATCACGGCTCTGTTGTTGTAATAAACGGGTGATCAATTCGTTTAACGATAAATCAATTAAGTAGTGTCGCTCGGCGCCTTGCTCACTAAATAAATGCACCATGCGCTCTAATAACTGCTGCGTTTGAGTATTATGTTGGGTATGCACTAAATTAGGGTTGTATTCAAACAAGGCATCGTTTGCAAAACTTTGCTGCATATTAAGCGCATTAGCCACATTGGTTATTTTATCGGTGCTTATTTCAATGGCTAAACAGGTTGTGGGTGCGTTTAAGGATGCATGCGGAAAATCAATCAGCACGCTTTGCTCAGGTGCTAATACAAACGATTCATGTGGTAAAAACGCTTTGTGGTATTGACTGCTCTCAACATGCATTATTTTTTTACCACTGAGCATGGCACAAAACAGTAATTCGTTTGAGTGCAACGCCACTTTTTGCGCACTTTTATAGGTATCGTAAATACTTAGCTCAGAGTTATCGGCAGCAAAGGTCACTTTGTTTTCAATCAGTACATCAAGTTGTTGGCGTTTTTTATTTAACTGAGATGTGTGCATGTTCAGCCTTTTTTAATCGTTATAGAGCGTTTTTAATGTGGACTCACAGACAACTTTTTTGGACAGCTAAGCAAGTTTTTAAGCGCTTAATGGTCTAATGTCAATCAATACCGATTAAATATAAAACAAGTTGCTACATTACTCTAACAAATTTCGGCTTAGACTTTTAGCTAACAACAACAAGAGAACACACATATGATTTACGCAAACCCAGGTTCACCAGACGCACTCGTCACATTTAAACAGCAGTATGGTAATTACATTGGCGGCGAGTGGGTTGCCCCAGTCAACGGCCAGTACTTTGATAATATAAGCCCAGTTAATGGCAAGGTATTTTGTAAAGTACCGCGCTCAGATAAAGACGATATAAACCTTGCACTCGACAAAGCCCATGCAGTAAAAACCCAGTGGGGCACTACCTCAGTCGCCGAGCGCAGCAATATACTATTAAAAATTGCCGACCGTATTGAACAAAACTTGGAGCTACTTGCAGTGGCCGAAACATGGGATAACGGCAAAGCGATTCGTGAAACCCTTGCCGCTGATATTCCACTGGCCGCCGATCACTTTCGTTACTTTGCCGGTTGTTTGCGTGCTCAAGAGGGCAGTATTGGCGAGATAGACGAAACCACGGTGGCGTATCATTTTCATGAGCCTCTAGGCGTTGTAGGGCAAATTATTCCGTGGAACTTCCCATTATTAATGGCCGCATGGAAATTAGCGCCTGCACTTGCAGCAGGTAACTGTGTAATATTAAAACCTGCCGAGCAAACACCTGCCTCAATCTTAGTGTTAATGGAAATTATTGGCGATTTACTCCCAGGAGGTGTTTTAAATGTGGTAAACGGCTTTGGTAAAGAAGCAGGTGAAGCACTGGCAACCAGTACGCGCATTGCTAAAATTGCCTTTACAGGCTCAACCCCTGTGGGCTCACATATTTTAAAATGTGCAGCCGAAAATATTATTCCTTCAACGGTAGAGCTTGGGGGGAAATCACCTAATATCTTCTTTAGCGATGTTATGGAAAAAGACGACTCATACTTAGATAAAGCAATTGAAGGTGCCATTCTTGCCTACTTTAACCAAGGTGAAGTATGTACTTGTCCATCACGCTTGTTCATTCAAGAAGATATTTATGAGCAATTTATAGAACGTATTTTAAAACGTACTAAACAAATTAAACGTGGCAACCCGCTTGATAGCGAAACTATGGTAGGCGCACAAGCCTCTAAAGCCCAGTTTGATAAAATTTTAAGCTACATTGAAATTGGTAAAGAAGAAGGTGCTGAAGTATTAACTGGCGGCCATGTTGAGCAATTAAGCGACGAGCTAAACGGCGGGTATTACATTCAACCTACACTATTAAAAGGACGTAATGACATGCGCGTGTTCCAAGAAGAAATTTTTGGCCCCGTTATTTCAATGTCGACCTTTAAAGACGAAGCCGAAGCACTTGAACTGGCTAACAGCTCAGAATTTGGTTTAGGCGCAGGGGTATGGAGCCGTAATATGAATCGTGCTTATCACTTTGGTCGCAAAATAGAAGCAGGTCGTGTATGGACTAATTGTTACCATATGTACCCAGCACATGCAGCGTTTGGCGGTTATAAAAAGTCTGGTATAGGCCGCGAAACTCACAAACTCGCGCTGGATCATTACCAACAAACTAAAAACTTGCTAGTAAGTTACAGCGAAGATCCGCTTGGCTTTTTTTAATAACGCGTTTTAGTTTAAACAAACAACCTATAAGTAATGAAAGCGCTACATTTTTGTAGCGCTTTGTTTTTTAAAACTAATACCGATAGCATTTGATTAGTGGTTAATTATAATGATAAAGAAATGATTTATTAATGAGACGAAAAAATCTTAATGAATTATGCATAAAGAGAGCAAAGAAGCGCTGCGCTGAAAGAGTAGGTTAAAGGTCATAGTTCAGGGCTGTTATGATTAGGTTTCAGGCTGTTTTCACAAGCTCGCTGCTCGTCACTCGAAGCCCGCTCATTTATTTCTCATTTATTTTTCTCAGTTCAAAAAAATTTAGTGAATTATACACAAAGAGGGTAAAGAGACGCTGCGCTTTTAGAGGTACAAATAAGTAATCAAATTTTAGACATCAGGCATCCACTAAGCAGGATAAAATGTGTATGAGTAAATAGTTCAGTTGTTTGCCTCCCTCCCTATTTAAAAGTGAGCAATTAGCGCACTATAAAACTGTAAACTTTCAGGGAGATTCTGTGCCGGAGATACCGCATTTGCGATAACTGTAGAGCTGGTTTTGGCTTGTTAGCTAAGTGTTAGTTCCTAAAAAGGATTTTGATGATGTTTGAAACGATTGCGGTTTATTCAGGGTTAATAGCCACATTATGGATATTCATTGGCGTTTATGTAGCAAGTCTATTTTATGAAGGCTACAGCCATTGTTAACAATTTTGTAGTGAATTAGGTGCAACAGGTAGCCCAACTGAAAAACTGTCACCGCTAATGGTAGTGCTCGTGTTTAATTGCAGCGTAATCAACCTCAGTGCTGTGCCCATGATTAATAGCGACAACATGTTTAGTTAATAGCGTGTTCCAACTATCGTGCAGGTTTTGTGCACTACTTTTAAACGCCGTGACCAGTAGTGCACTTAAAACTAAAAACTTCAATAACGTATACAAAGGCTTAACCTCGGCGCCATGCATGGTATTTTTCAAGCATGTTTAAAACAGTTTGTGGAGCATGGTTACGTTTCCATTCACCAGCGGCATATTTGTTGCCTTCTGCCCATGTTGGGTAGCTGTGAATTGTGCCTAGAATTTTATTAAGGCCAAGGCCGTGTTTCATGGCTAAAACAAATTCAGCAATTAAATCGCCTGCATGCTCAGAAACCACAGTAACTCCGAGTATTTTGTCTTTTCCTTTAGGAGTGATCACCTTAATAAAGCCATTATTGGCGCTCTCAGTAATGGCGCGGTCTAACTCTTCAAACTCAAAGCGGGTGATTTCATAGTCTATGCCTTTATCAATCGCTTCTTGCTCGTTTAGGCCTACGCGGGCGACTTCTGGATCAATGAAGGTGGTCCATGGAATAACACGGTAATCTACTTTAAACTTTTTAAAGTGGCCAAATAAGCCATTAACCGCCGCGTACCACCCCTGATGAGCCGCAACGTGAGTAAACTGGTACGGGCCTACAATATCGCCTGCGGCAAAAATATTAGGGTAGAGTGTTTCTAGGTAGTCGTTAGTTACTATGGTGCGATTAGTTTCTATACCAAGCTCTTCAAGGCCATAGCCTTTGAGGCGTGCGCTTCGGCCAACGGCACACAGTAGCTCATCATATTCAATATCAATTTCGGTGTCGTTGTGTTTCACCACGAGGTACTTTTTACCCTCGCGTGCTTCACAGCGCAGCGCTTGGTGTGAGGTTAAAATATTAACGCCACTATCGGTCAGTGATTGGTGTGCAAAAGCTGACACTTCAACATCTTCTTTAATCATAACGCGCTGAGTCATTTCAACTTGCGTCACACTTGAGCCTAAACGGGCAAAGCTTTGTGCAAGCTCACAACCAATCGGGCCGCCACCTAAAACAACCAGTTTTTTGGGCGCTTCGTCGAGCTCGGCAAATTTGCTCCATAAAGTATCGCTGGTAACGTAACCGGTTTCTTCAATACCTGGCAGTGGCGGTACAAACGGGCGAGCACCGGTGGCAATAACAAGTGTGCGAGCGGTAAGAGTTTGCGTGCTGCCATCGTTAAGTTTAATTTCTACTGTCCACGGGTCAATCAATTTTCCATAGCCTTTTAAAACCTCCACACCTAAATTTGTGTAGCGCTCTATGCTGTCGTGCGGGGCTATATCAGCAATGATCTGATGTACACGTGCCATTACTTTTTTAAAGGAAAACTGCGGTGTAGTGTTTTCAAGGCCATAGTTTTCGCCATGGCGCATTTGCTGTGCTATTTTTG
The DNA here is from genome assembly GCF_005886925.1 of Pseudoalteromonas sp. S3260. Taxonomy (NCBI): domain Bacteria; kingdom Pseudomonadati; phylum Pseudomonadota; class Gammaproteobacteria; order Alteromonadales; family Pseudoalteromonadaceae; genus Pseudoalteromonas; species Pseudoalteromonas sp. S3260. The sequence continues at coordinate 3,745 of NZ_PNCV01000015.1, read as the reverse complement.
CACTTTTAATAATCGCTTTACTAGGCACACAGCCAGTGTTTAAGCAGTCACCACCCATTTCGCCGGCTTCAATTAAGGTGACTTTGGCTTTTACTGCGGCGGCAATATAGCTGGTAACTAAGCCGCCTGCACCCGCGCCAATAACAATCATGTTACGGTCGAATTTTTTGGGCTTAGTGTAGTTTTTATAAACCCGTTGTTTTTTAAATACATTTAAAATCGCTTTCGCAATCAGTGGGAATACACCTAATAGAGCAAATGACAGAATTAAATCTAGTGACAAAATGCCCGATAAACGCTCAATTTGTGCAAGTTGAGTACCGGCATTCACAAATACAAAGGTGCCTGCCAACATACCAATTTGGCTCACCCAATAAAAAGTCCACGACTTAATAGCGGTTAAGCCCATCAATAGGTTAATTAAAAAGAACGGAAATACCGGCACTAAACGCAAAGTAAAAAGATAAAAAGCGCCTTCTTTATCTACGCCTTTATCGATAGCAGCTAAACGCTCAGGAAACCGTTTTTTAATGGTGTCGCGTAATAAATAGCGTGACACTAAAAAGGCAAGGGTAGCACCAATCGTTGAGGCAAACGACGCCACCAGTAAGCCTTCTACTAAGCCAAATAATGCGCCTGCGGCCAATGTTAAAATAGCTGCGCCAGGTAAAGAGAGAGCCGTTACTACCACATAGAGCAAAAAGAACCCGCCAATAACTAACAACGGCGATTGCGCTTTGTATTGGTTAAACTGATCCATCGACCCTTTTAAGCCATCGAGTGTAAGTAACTGGTGCAAATTAAAATGAAAGAACATGCCAATACCGGCTGCTGCAATCAATACTAACAATAGTTTTTTAATCATATTATCTCTTGGGCTTAAAAGTTATGCGTTAGGGTAAGCTTGGCGTTTATTGGTAATTCAGGAAATGCCAATGTTGCGCCAAAATAGCCGCCTTCAAACACTGGACGCCAGTTATCTTGATTTGTGACGTTGTTCACATCTAATCGCAACTTAGTGCTAGGCGTAAACGCGTAGCTGGTATTGACGTTTAACGTGTATTGGTCACGAATTTTCACTGTTTGTAAAAAGTCCAGCGGGTAACTCTTTGTATATAAAGCTGAAAAACCTGCCTGCCATTTCTCATTAATTGAATAACTACCATTAACGCTTAACGATTGCTCAGGAATACCTTGTACTTGGCTATTTGAAGGGGCAAACGCTGTATAACTTGGCGCGCCTATACCATTACCGGCAATAATATCTGGGCGTGAGTTATCAAACGCATCAGCAATTTGCGCCGAGTCTTGGCCAGTCGCAGAGTTATCGTAGCGCGCGTCAATATAGCTATAACCTGCACTTAACCAATATGGGTAAGCGTCGTAAAATACTTGGCCTTCAAAACCTGAGGTACGAATACCGGTATTGCTGCCATCGCGGTTGCGTAAACTACGGCGCTGGCTAAATAGGGCGCCATCAGCATACCAATCGCTGTTGGTAGGCGCGTATTTTAAGCCAAATTCTACCAGCGTGTTTTCGGTTGCAAAGTTTTGCGCACTAATCGTGTTGTCACCACCTAAGGTGTTACCACCGGCCATACTATTTGAAGTCGCTTCGTTGTAACTTGCTGTGCCGTAACTTGTAAAATCAGTATTGAGCTTGTAATTAAAACTGATTTGGCCAGATTGCAGTGTGTCGTTAATGCTATCACTGGCTGCTGTTTGTCCTTGTGGCGCTATGGGATCGTGTGCTTCTACATTATAATAATCAAGGCGGTAACCCACACTGGTACGCAGTTTATTTGTCCACTGTGAGTCTTGTTTATAGCAAAGCCAGTTTGCCAAGAACGCGAGTCGGTGGTGTCTGATAAGTTAAAATCGCCACTGCCACCGCCGTTTATATCGTATTGACCACCTGGGGATACAAATACACCGGGGCGCAGCTCAACTAAGCGTGCTTTTTGCGCATCGGTTAATGGAATGCGACGGTTTGAAAGTGGGCCCGTTAAATCAATTGGCGTGTCGGCCTCGGTGGTAAACTGGCTGTAGCCAAGTACTTTGTTGTAGCGCACATCAAAGGTTAAGATAGTTTACTGTTCATTATTCCATTGATACGTTAGTTCAGTGCGGTTTTGTGCGGTATCGGCACCATCTATAATTTCAACAAAACTGTTTTGAGCCACTTCATCACGTTTTAAGTGCTGAAAATAACTAATATTTTTAAGCGACGCTTTATCTGAAAGCTCGCGCTTATAAATACTGTGTAATAGGTAAGTAGTGGCTTCGTTTTGGTTATCAGGATCGGTAAGTACCGTGCTGCGATCAATGTTAACTAACCCTGTTGGAGATACAATTGAACCCGCTGCGGGTACTGTGCTGCCGTTTGCTTGAACGCCTTGGCCGGTAATATAAAGGCCATGGTCGATGAGTGCTTGAGTAGGGCGGTTAATACCGGCGTTGTCGGTAAACTCAACGTGGTATAGCTCAAAGTTAATATCCCAGCTGCTTTTATCATCAGGCAATACTCGCAGTGCTGCAAAAAGACTGTCGCTTTTATTCCCTGAGTAATCGTAGTAGCTTCCATGATCAAGGTGTTCATAACTCACACGAAAACCAATTTTGTCTTTTACAATCGGTGCAGTGTAATCAAGCTGAGCGGTGTATTGATCCCAGCGACCCGCAGAGAGCTTCGCTTTACCTTTGTGTTCTTCAGTTGAGGCTTGCTTTGAGTGTAAATTAACAAAACCACCATTGCGCTGGCTTGAACCAAACAATACCGGAGGGGCGCCTTTAACTACATCTATTTGTTCTACCGCGTTAAATGATAACGGCACACCAAAGCCGTTATTACCCGCTTGGCGACGAGTTCCATCTTGAAAGAGCTCACCTAATTGGCCTCGAATAGTGGGTAAGCTTGGTGCCCCAAAGCCACTGGCGGCATACGTATTAGGGCTCACAGCAAGTACGTCTTGCAAGGTAGTAATGTTAAGTTGTTCTAGCAGCTCTTTTGAAATAGGCGTGACTGAACGTGCTATATCTTGCAGTGCTAAATTATCGCCAAAGGGGCCATTATGGTTGCATCTTTAACAGAAAGTCCTTGAGAATTTAAACTTTGGCCCGCTACTTCAATACGCTCTATAGCATTTTCTGTTACAGGCTTTGTTGTAGCAAAAGCAATAGCGGGTGTGTTTAATAAAGCGGCTATAGATACGGCCAAGGATGAATATTTCAAACGTTTTCTCTCTGTAATTGTATGTTGATGGTTATAAAAGACCGAAAGGTTTAAAAATAACTTTCAGCAATTTAACAATATTGTTATTTATTAAAATATTAAAAATAGCTGCTTTGTTAATCGATTTATTAAACAAGCTTAACAGCTATTTACAATTATTATGAAATAAAAGGGAGTTTGTACGGTCTTTATTGCTTATTAGTTTATTTATATCTTTTTTAAGGAAATTTTATGACAGGTTCAATGAATACTGATGTACAAAATCGTTTGCAGTGGTCTTTATTATCGCTTCGGTGTGGTGTGTTTATAGTGATGTAAAGGGCCTGTTTATCTTTCGAGGTTTAATTTGCAGCTGTATGTTTGGCTTTTAGGCAAGGCAGAGCCTATGTAGTGTGGTTATTCCCCATAAATAGGCGATAACGCAGCATAAATGCCAAACAGACCCTGCTCGAAGGGTTCTGCCTAGGGGCGATTTACTCTTTGTTGCTCGGTTTTTACTTAGCCCACTAGGTT
>NZ_PNCV01000149.1:0-16142 GCF_005886925.1 Pseudoalteromonas sp. S3260 | reverse complement strand
GCTGCGTTATCGCCTATTTATGGGGAATAACCACACCACATAGGCTCTGCCTTGCCTAAATACCAAACAGACTGCTGCAAATTTAACCTTGAAAGGTCAACAGACCCTAGTAGCCAGTAATTACATTTAACAAACAAAAAACCCAGCCTTTGCTGGGTTTTTTGTTGCCTATTTCTTTGGCAAATAAAAAGCCTGCGCAAAGCAGGCTTTTGTATAACGACCATTAGGCTGGGGTTAAATCACTTTCGTAATCAAAACGCAGCTTTTTATCTTTAACCGATACTTTTACTGTACCGCCAGTGATTAGCTCGCCAAACAGTATTTCGTTTGCCAATTGCTTTTTAAGGTCTTCCTGAATAACACGTGCCATAGGGCGTGCGCCCATTGCTTTGTCATAGCCTTTGTCAGCCAACCATTCACGTGCTTTAGACGTCAGCTCAAGATTAACTGATTTCTTGTCTAGTTGCGCTTGAAGCTCCACAACGAACTTATCAACCACTTGTAAAATAACTTCTTTATCGAGGTGATTAAACCAAATAATGTTATCTAAGCGGTTTCTAAATTCTGGTGAAAATACTTTATTAATTTCACCCATTGCATCGTGCGTATGGTCTTGCTCACTAAAGCCAATCGACTTACGTGTGGTTTCTTGCACGCCGGCATTAGTGGTCATCACGACTACGACGTTTCTAAAGTCGGCTTTACGACCATTATTATCAGTTAGCGTACCGTGATCCATAACTTGCAATAAAATGTTGTAGATATCTGGATGGGCTTTTTCAATCTCATCCAAAAGTACAACAGCGTGTGGATTTTTAATGACCGCTTCTGTTAGTAAGCCGCCTTGTTCAAAACCAACATAACCCGGAGGCGCACCAATTAAACGGCTCACCGCATGGCGCTCAACATATTCAGACATATCAAAACGAATAAACTCAACGCCCATACATTTAGCTAATTGCTTGGTAACCTCAGTTTTACCGACCCCCGTTGGGCCTGCAAATAAGAACGAACCAACCGGTTTGTTCTCATTCGCTAAACCTGAACGCGACAAACGAATGGCAGAAGTTAATGCATCAATAGACTGATCTTGCCCAAACACTAACATTTTTAAGTTACGGTCTAAGTTTTTCAGCGTTTCTTTATCAGACGATGATACATTTTGTGGCGGGATACGCGCCATTTTTGACACAATCAGCTCGATATCAGAAACACCAATCGTTTTTTTACGTTTAGAGGTAGGTAACAAGCGTTGGCTTGCACCCGCTTCATCAATAACATCAATCGCTTTATCAGGCAGATGACGTTCGTTAATGTACTTAGCGCTAAGCTCGGCTGCCGCCTTCAACGCTTTTTGCGTGTAACGAATACCATGGTGTGCTTCATAACGCTCTTTTAAGCCGTTAAGAATTTTAGTGGTGTCTTCCACACTGGGCTCAAGCACATCAATTTTTTGAAAGCGACGTACCAAGGCACGGTCTTTCTCAAAAATGTTTTTGTACTCACCATAGGTGGTAGAACCCATACAACGCAATTGTCCACTAGAAAGTAGCGGTTTAATTAAGTTTGAGGCATCCATTACCCCACCCGATGCAGCACCTGCACCGATAATGGTATGAATTTCATCTATAAATAAAATAGAGCCTGGTTTAGCTTGCAGCTCTTTTAATAAGCTTTTAAAGCGCTTCTCAAAATCGCCTCGGTATTTAGTACCTGCAAGCAAAGCGCCCATATCTAATGAGTAAACAACCGCATCAGCAATAACTTCAGGCACTTGTTCGTTAACAATTCGATACGCTAAACCCTCAGCGATGGCTGTTTTACCCACGCCAGCTTCACCAACCAGTAATGGGTTGTTCTTTTTACGACGACACAACACCTGTACGGTGCGCTCTACTTCGCTGTCGCGACCAACTAGAGGGTCAATGTTGCCCTCTTTGGCTTGTATGTTGAGATTAGTGGTGAAGCTGTCGAGCTTACTCGCTTCTTCACTGGCAACTTCTTGCACTTCTTCATGTATATCGTCAGTGTCATCGCCTAATTCGTCGTCACCTTTGGCAATCCCATGAGAAATAAAATTAACAATATCAAGGCGAGAAATATCATTCTTTTTAAGCAAATAAACTGCTTGGCTTTCTTGCTCAGAAAAAATAGCCACCAGCACATTTACACCAGTCACTTCATTTTTTCCCGAAGATTGCACATGAAATACCGCGCGCTGTAATACACGCTGAAAACCAAGCGTTGGTTGAGTTTCGCGTTCTTCTTCTAAATCAGGAATAACCGGTGTGGTTTCATCAATAAATTCAAGTAACTCTGTTTTTAATCCAGAAATGTCAACACCACACGCATTAAGCGCTTCTCCAGCTGATGGATTATCGAGTAGAGCTAATAAAAGATGCTCTACGGTCATAAACTCATGACGACGTGTACGCGCTTCACGAAACGCGGTGTTCAAAGTTAGTTCTAAGTCTTTATTTAGCATTGGCAACCCCTTACAGAGATAATAATTTTATACCGCACTTCAAAGATGAAAGTTCACCTTTGTGGTATTTATTCCTGCTCACAACTACATAGCAGTGGATGCTCGTTATCCCTTGAGTAGCGGTTAACTTGCTCAGCCTTGGTATGTGCTACATCGGCGCTGTAAACACCACAAATGCCCTTACCTTGCTGATGTATTTGCAGCATCACATCAGTTGCTCTATCGCTATCCATATTAAAAAACGTCATCAAGATCTCAATTACAAAATCCATCGGCGTGTAATCATCGTTGTTTAACACAACTTTATATTTTCGCGGTGGCTGCAACTTTTGCTTTTCACTATCGCGAACGGTGTCGATAACACCAGAATCTTTCATACCACTCATAATTAAATATAGTCTTGTCTTTGTAACTCAAGCAAACTTGAATAAAAAAATAAATAAAATGTTAAAAAATAACCCAAAACACTTGACTGGTTGCTTAAATAAACTACAGTCAAATGGTGATTGATTAAACCTTAGTCAGTCTAGCAAACAATACAGTTTAGGATAACTAAATTAGTCAACTTATAGAAGGATGTAGAAGTATGGCTTGTGGTAAAGTCAAATGGTTCAACAACGCCAAAGGTTTTGGTTTCATCGTAGAAGACGGTTGCGAGAACGACATTTTTGCTCATTACTCCACTATTGTAATGGACGGATACAAGACGCTTAAAGCTGGTCAAGATGTTACCTTCGAATTACAACAAGGCCCTAAAGGTCTACACGCTACTAATATAGCCCCTAACGGCGATATTTTAGAGTGATTGTAAATATGAGACTAAAGCGAGCGACCTATTTAGATCCTCGCTTAATTCCCTAAAACCCCTAACCACTTCCATATTAATTGCTTCATTGTTCGATAATTCAACCCCACTCCTTGATTTTATTTTATCTACCCCAATAATTTCACTATTAGATGTTTAACTGCTGGCGTTTGGCGCGTAATCCTAGCCCTTTTTAGCCAAGCTTGTTACACTCTTTATCCTGTAAAACGTAATTACTTTAGCCTAATGGCTAGTTTAGATTTACATAAATTTTAGTTATAAAAGACACTAGTCCGTCAGGTGTGATTATTCTTACCTTGTTTAGGTTATACGAGTACCAACACCTAACAGACTACTCATTGCATACATTAATACTTTATTTATAAGGTATTAGGCGATGATTTCTTTGCATTGTTGAATTTGGCCAATGCGGCCTACTATCTAGGAATGATGATGACATCAAAAATTATCTATACAAAAACGGACGAAGCTCCGGCATTAGCAACGTATTCGTTGTTACCAATTATCCAAGCGTACACAAATGCGGCAGGTGTTGAAGTTGAAACACGCGACATCTCACTCGCTGGTCGTGTTATTGCGAGCTTCCCGGATTACCTAACAGAAGAACAACGCATTGGTGATGCACTTGCAGAACTTGGCGAAATGGCGAAAACACCAGAAGCTAATATCATTAAATTACCGAACATCAGTGCCTCAGTTCCACAACTTCGCGCTGTAATTAAAGAGCTTCAAGAAAAAGGTTATGCACTTCCAGAATACCCTGTAGAACCTAAAAACGATGAAGAAAAAGCGATTCAAGCCGCCTATGACAAAATTAAAGGCAGTGCAGTAAACCCTGTACTTCGTGAAGGTAACTCTGACCGTCGCGCACCAAGTTCAGTAAAAGAATATGCACGTAATAACCCACATTCTATGGGTGCATGGAGCAAAGATTCACAGTCTTATGTTGCAAGCATGAAAGAAGGTGACTTCTTTGGTTCAGAGCAGTCACTAACTGTTGATGAAGCAACGGATGTTCGTATTGAACACGTAGCGGCTAATGGCGATATCACTGTACTTAAGCAAAGCACACAGCTACTTGCTGGTGAAGTAATTGATGCATCACGTATTAGTGCTGCAAAATTACAAGCATTCCTTGAAGCTGAAATTAATGCAGCTAAAGAAAAAGGCGTGTTATTTTCGCTTCATATGAAAGCGACCATGATGAAAGTATCTGATCCGATCATCTTTGGTCACGCTGTAAAAGTATTTTACAAAGACGTTTTTGCAAAACACGGTGCACTTTTTGAAGAGCTAGGTGTTGATGTAAATAACGGTTTAGGCGATGTGTACTCTAAAATTCAAACTTTAGATGACGCTAAGCGCGAAGAAATTGAAGCTGACATTCAAGCTGTTTACGCTGACCGCCCTGCTATCGCAATGGTTGATTCTCATCGCGGTATTACAAACTTACACGTACCAAGTGATGTGATCATCGATGCCTCTATGCCTGCTGCAATTCGTTCAAGCGGTCAAATGTGGAATAAAGACGATAAATTACAAGACACAAGCTTTGTAATTCCAGATCGTTGTTACTCTGGCGTTTACCAAGCAACAATTGATTTTTGTAAAGAGCACGGTGCATTTGATCCTACGACTATGGGTAGCGTACCAAACGTTGGCCTTATGGCTCAAAAAGCAGAAGAGTACGGCTCACACGATAAAACATTTGAAGCAAAAGCTGACGGTACTATCCGTGTTGTAGACACAAACGGTAATACGTTACTTGAGCACAGTGTTGAGAAAGGCGATATCTGGCGCATGTGTCAGGTTAAGGATGCACCTATTCAAGATTGGGTTAAACTTGCAGTAAACCGCGCTCGCGCAACAGGTAATCCGGCTATTTTCTGGTTAGATGCAGAACGTGCACACGATGCTGAGCTAATCAAAAAAGTAAATAAATACCTGCCAGATCACGACACTGCTGGCCTAGATATTCAAATTTTATCGCCAATGGATGCAACCTTGTTCTCACTAGCACGCATCAAAGAAGGTAAAGACACAATTTCTGTAACAGGTAACGTGTTACGTGATTACTTAACAGATTTATTCCCAATTTTAGAGTTGGGTACCAGTGCTAAAATGCTTTCAATTGTGCCACTAATGAATGGCGGTGGTTTATTTGAAACTGGTGCGGGTGGCTCTGCTCCTAAGCACGTTCAACAATTTGAGAAAGAAAACCACTTACGTTGGGATTCTTTAGGTGAATTCTTAGCACTTGCTGCTTCACTTGAGCACCTAAGCACAACAACAGGTAACAAAAAAGCACAAGTACTTGCAGATACGCTTGATAAAGCTACCGGCACATTCTTAGCTGAAAACAAGTCGCCTTCACGTAAAGTAAAAGAGATTGATAACCGTGGTTCTCATTTCTTCTTATCTTTATTCTGGGCACAAGAACTTGCTAAGCAAAATGATGACAGCGAGCTTAAAGCGCAGTTTACGCAAATTGCTAGCGACCTTGAAACTAACAAAGAGCAAATTGTTAGCGAGCTAAACGATGCACAGGGCCCAGCAATGGACATTGGCGGATACTTCCAGCCAAATGACGATGCAGCTTTTAAAGCAATGCGCCCAAGCACAACATTTAACGAGATTTTAACTAAACTGGTATAAATCCATTAAATGAATGAAAAGGCGCTCCAAAGAGCGCCTTTTTTTGTGCCTAATACCAATTCGCTTATTTAAGTGGTTTACTTTGCGGATTGGTATAAGTAAAAGGCATTCGTAAAAAAGGCCGCTAATGCGGCCTTTAATATTCAACTAAACAAGTTTATTTAGTGTATGCACGTGGCATGTTTGATTCTGTTGTATAGCGCTCACGCAGTTTATCTTGGCGAGATTCAGTACTTACCTCAACCCCATTAATAAACATTTTATTTACGTGGCTGCTCAGCTCAAACGGGTCGTTACTCCACATTACAACATCAGCGGCTTTACCCACTTCTAAGCTACCCGCATTAATACCAAATACATCAGCCACATTTGAAGTCATCGCTTTTAATGCGCCTTGCTGGCTCATACCATAAGACACTGCATTACCGGCATCATAGCGGAGCTGGTAAACATTATGACTGGCATCGCCACCCACAGTTAAAAGTACTTTAACACCTGCTTTTTCTAGTATGCCGGCATTATTTAGGCTTGCATGTAATGAATCAAAACTGCCTGGTAAGTTATCCATTGCACTGATGATCACAGGAATACCCGCTTTTGCGATACGATCTTTAACTACAACGGCATCTTGCGCACCATTAAGAACAATATTTACCCCAAACTGCTGTTTCACTTTTATAAGTTCAACAATATCCGATGCACGCGACACACTAATTAGTAATGGCATATCGCCTTTTAGTACTTTAGCCATTATTTTATCTTCAGCACTTGGCTTAGCATCGTCTTTTTTAGCTTCTTTGCTTGCTTTAGTTTGGTGCTCATCTAACTTATTGATCAGTGTTTGCAATGTAAATGCACGAGAGCCTTTGCTTCGCTCACCCAAATGAACCACTAATGCCGCTTGCTTTTTGTTTACGCTTTCAAAGCTGCCGCTTAAATCCACCACACTGGCAAGGCCTGCAAATATGCTGTCACCGCCGTACGGGGTGATCAAATCGCGAGTAACACCGCCTTTACGTGCATAAGGGATTAGGCTTGAACGAGGGTTAAATGCCAAGCTTGCATCAAAATCAATACCTGCTTTTTCTTCTCCCGCATCGCGAGAGCCCGCAACCGCACCTACTTCAACTAAACCAAGTTGATTTACAGTGGCAATAAAACCAGGGGTCACGATTTGACCTTTGGCATCAATAATTTTATCTGCTTTAACATCGCTAGGATTAATTGCAGTGATTTTGCCATCATTCATTACGATGCTGGCAGACTCTAATACGCCTTGATCTGAGGATGTATGCAGTGTTGCGTTAATTATAGCAAGAGATTGAGCGCTCACCGCACCCGATGCTAGTAACCCTGCAGCAACCAGAGAAAGCGAAAACGAACGTGATAATTTTTTCATTCTGGGTGCTCCTTATTGTTGACCTAACATAAAATCACTTTGTGCTTGGTATGCACTATCGTTTCTATCGTAAACTTTTGCGCCATCAACAAACACTTGCTCAGCTTTTGCGTAAACGCTAAATGGGCTTTGATTCCAAATAACCACATCAGCTTGTTTACCCGCTTCAAGTGAGCCTGTTTTATCTTCAATGCCGAGTGATTTAGCGGCATTAGCCGTGATCCACTTAATTGCATGCTGCTCAGAAATATCAAACCCATTTTGGTTTGCACTGTACATTACTTTAGCGGCTTCTTGGTTTAAGCGTTGAATCGTCGTGTCTGAGTCTGAGTGCACAACGGCACATGAGTTTTTAACTGCATCAACAATCGCTACGTTCTCTTGTACCATATCGTAGGCTTCCATTTTAAAGCCCCACCAGTCTGGCCAAAGTGCTGCACACGAGCCATTTTCAGCCAGTAAATCTGCGATTTTATAAGCTTCAATACCGTGATGGAATGTACCCGCATGGTAATTAAACTCTTTAGAAAGGTCGATCATCATCGCCATTTCTTCAGCTTTATAACAGTGATTGTGAATACGAACCTCACCTTCTAAAACACCGCGAAGAGTATCGTATTTAATATCGCGGTGTGGAGCTTCTGGGTTTTTACCCGCAGCGTAATCAGCATCGTATTTGTCCCAAGCACGTTTGTACTCTTGCGCACCAATCCAAGCTGTGCGATAGCCTGCCATATTACCCATACGTGTCATCGGTAATTCACCTTTACGGCCATAAACGCGTTTAGGGTTTTCACCACACGCCATTTTTAAACCGTATGGTGCATCAGGAAACTTCATCCCTTGCATGGTGTGAGCCGGTACATTTTTAAGGGTAACGCCACGTCCACCAAATAAATTAGCTGAACCTGGTAAAATTTGTAACGAGGTAATACCGCCTTCACGTGCGCGATTAAAGCCTGGATCTTGTGGCCAAATTGAATGCTCAACCCATACTTCTGCTGTATTTGGGCTAGTCATTTCGTTGCCATCTTGGTGAGACTCAACCGATGGATTTGGATAAGCACCTAAATGAGAGTGAACATCAATAATACCTGGTGTTACCCATTTGCCTTGCGCATCGATAGTGGTGTCTGCGTTAGCGGTTAAATCTTTACCTACTTGCTGTACTTTACCATCAACAAGTAATACATCGGCTTCATCTAAACGCTCACCCGTGCCAGTTAATACAGTGGCATTGGTAATTAATGTGCTTGATGTAGCAACGGGTTGATAAGTACTTGGGTATGGGTTTTTATTAATGGTTACTTTTGCATCTTGCGGGCCGCTTTCTTGGCAACCAACAAGAGCCGCTGCTAAACCAACAGCTAACAATGAGGGAGCAAATTTTTGCATGTTTTTAGGTTCTCCTGTTTTTTTACTACTTTAGCGAAAGCAAACGCATAAAGCTAAAAAAACAGGTGAAAAGGCGGTTATTTAAGGTGAGTTTCTGTAATTATTTTTTTATATAATTGTTATAAAGCTTATCCAGTGCCCCTTCAGTGGTGAGCGATGGATCTTTACTAATAAAGTGTTTAACCGTTCGGGTTACAAAATCCGAATTTTGCTTATGTAATTTTGAAAAATCTTTAATTAATGTATTACCATCTTTTGCGGCGGTGACTTTATCATGACGATGCCTGTATTGGCTCAATGCCTTACTAAAATCGCCTTGATAATCCTCGACTAAAATTTTATAAAAATCACTTTTTTGTACTTTTAATACAGTAATGCAATAGTTAAGCGCTTCTTTAAAGTCGGTAAATACGGTGCCTTCTACATCAAACTCTTTGGTTTTTTCGCGCACCGTAACGCGCGCTTCTTCAGTGGCATAACTAAACCCTGTAAAGGCGAGTCGCTCAGCCGCTTCTTTACCGAGTTTCATGCCCGCTTGAATGCTGTGCGCAAATTCATCGCTCATGTCGCCAAGCTCGCTTTCTTCCCACATGTTGTACACACGTAAGGGCTTGGCGTATTTATTTGAGAGTTTCTTTTTAAGCTTACTAAAACGCTCATCAATGGTCATTAAGCGTTCATTATGAAGTAATGCATGGCATTCATAACAAGCCGCAATAGCAACAAAATCTGCTTCTTCGCCTAAATCAATAATACTTTGTAACATGTGCAATGGTGGGCAATGATCGCGCTCTGTTGCCTCACAACCGCAATAAAAACATTGGTTAAAATGCTGTTGCTCACACGCATAAGCTTGCTGGTAGTAACTGGCTAACGTTTTATTCACAATTGCGCTCCAAAAATATAAAATGCCACAAATTTAGGGCGCGATAATAACAGTCTGAAAAAATATTTCAGTATGAAAACGCTAAAGTGTGTCAAAAATAAATTACTTAACCTGAACTTTGGTTAAGAGATTTGCTAACATATTGAATTATATCAATAATTTAGTTCGTTTTCTCCAGCCAGAAATTTACAGTGAAAACAAGGCGAATTTTCGCGTCAATAGCGGGCCTATTGCAAGTAAATTCAACGCAGTTAGCGCTGAAAATAGCTGCTTGAGATAGATTTATTATCCATAGTTCAGGTTACTTATGAACAACTTTTCATACACCTACAAAATTGCATAATTTATATACACATCTTCTTACAGCTTGCCTCATTCAGTTAACAACATTCTGGCTACATTAAACAATACTTAAGTTGCACATAAACAAAGAGGAAAATACTATGATTTCTTTCAAAGCAACTCTATATTCAACTGTATTATTGGGCGCAGCAACATTAACAGCACCTGTAATGGCAACCACTTTTGTTGCCGCTGATTCATCACCCGGTACACAAGTTTGCATGGCCGTTGCTTCTAACAAACAACTGACACTGCACAGAACGATTAAAGAGCTCCATACCAACAAGCATGTAATTAGCAAAAAATTACGCTGCAATGAGTTATCAATGAATGATTTTGTAGCGCTTTATGATTTAGACAAATCTGCACGCTTTTTCAATATTGAGGCTACCACCAGCACATCAATAAGGGATTTGGCAAAGGTAAATAAACTGATGGTGGTTATTATGGCGGGATCTAAATAACCTAAATTATGACTAGGAAATCGGTTTTAATACGTTCAATTTACGCGAATCAAACACGTTAAGCAGGGCTTAGTACCTGCTTAACGTGTATTTATTATTAAATAAGCGCTGCCAACAAACCAAACAAGCCACCAAATACCCCACCCCATACAACGAGCCAACCTAAATGCTCACGGATCATGGTTTGAATAATTTCTTTTACCATTTTAGGGGTGAGTTCATCTAGGCGTTCATCCACTAATTTAAGTACCGTATTATGTAAGCTTTCCGCGTTATTTCCTTGAGTAAGCATGTCGCTTACTAGCACTTTAAAATCGTCGGTGTCGCTTATTTGTACCAGTGATAATTGCATTTTTTCGATAAATTTTTCTCGCATTGGCTCTACCGCCTCTGTACCGCCAAACATTGCCAGCATGCTGCCAAATTGTGATTGCTCTATCACCAATAACAAATTATCGAAAGCGGGATTTAAATCTACCTTTTCAATTACCGATTCAAAGTCTATCGTTGGCTGCGCCTTGCTTAAAAGCTTGTCTATTTTATGCTCAGAAAAGAACTCCGTAAGTATTAAATTTCTTATAGCTACTTTAAAGCTTTTAAACTTGAGCGCAATCACCCCCGATCCATATAAAAACGGGACTTTTTCAAATAGCATATGAATAGCGAGTAAGTTTGTAACCGCACCAGAGAGTGCAAATAAGCCCACCGAAAGTACAATGGCTTGATCAAATACAAAACCAATAACAACACAACACGCTGCCAATAAGTTAGTGATAAAACTTTTATTCATTTTTATTCCATTTCAGTGATTTGTATCAGAAATTGATAGTCTTAATTTTACACCGATTAATTTGTTTATTTAATCCCTTTTTGCCATAGTTTATTTATAGGTTTAAAAGGTGAGCAATTGTTATGTGGAAAACAATCAATCAACAGATCAGCCAAGCTATCCATTACGATTTTAAACACACCCATAAACGTCAGTTGCAAAACACATCAACCGATATGCTTTTCCATATAAGTGATGGCAAGCACAATTATTTAGTTAAAATTGCGCAAAAAAATGAGCTCGATCGCTTTGAAGCACAAGCACAGGGCTTAAAACAACTCACTCAAAACAGTATATTTATGGTGCCCGACTGCATTACAACTGGCGCCAATATAGAATATGCGTTTATTGTATTAGAGTGGCTTACACTTGATGACCTTCCCCACATGCATTGGTCAACGATGGGTGAACACCTTGCCATGTTACATCAAAAACACGAGCAAGCGATGTTTGGTTTTGATACAGACAATTATTTAAGCTCTACGCCTCAACCAAATCAATGGCATAAAAAATGGGATGTATTTTTTGCAGAAGAACGTATTGGTTGGCAATTACAGCTATTAGCTGAAAAAGACATTGTGCTGGCAGACCCCGAACAACTGATAAATTTAGTAAAAGAGCAACTGCATAATCATCATGTTTTGCCCTCGTTATTACATGGCGACTTTTGGCGCGGAAACATGGGATTTGTAAATAATATTCCGACCCTATTTGACCCTGCCTGCTATTACGGTGATCGGGAGGTCGATATAGCTATGAGTGAACTTTTTGCCCCATTACCCGATGAATTTTATAACGCCTATGATCACCATTATCCACTCTCTCAGAACTACCAACATCGCAAGCTTATTTATCAGCTTTACCCTATTTTAAACCATGCCAATATTTATGCAGGCCATTACTTAAATCAGGCTAAAGAACACGTTGAAAAACTACTAAACTTAAATAAATGAGTAAACAAAATATAAGCACTATACTTATACTTGAACTCTAAAAAATAAATCTATTCGAGCGTTATTTTTAACGCTAATTGCATTAAATTTACTTGTAATAAGTCACTGTTGATAGCTCAATATGAGTAAATCATTTAGTTAGAGTTCAAGCTACTTAGTATTAAGCCGTTATGTGCTATCTAGGTAAAATAACTTAATTTTTAAGGAGGTGTTATGAAAGACTTTTTATCACAACGTATCGCCTGCCCACATTGTGGACACCATATTCATTTAGACCTTGATGCCAGTATGGGCGACCAAGACTACTATGAAGAATGCAGTGCTTGCTGTAATCTAATTCATTTAAATATGCATATAGACTATGCACGTAATAAGTTAGAGTTACACGTGGACAGCGATGACGAACAAATATTTTAGCTATGTTGGCGCATGTAGTTTTCGACGGTGTTTATAATAGTGTATGTTTGCTGATCAACTTCTATATTAAATTCATCACCTACAACAGCTGCACCTAAATTAGTAATATCGAGTGTTTCTGGTATTAAGTGTAACCAAAAGCCATGCTCATCAATATTACCAACCGTTAAACTGGCGCCATTAATAGATACAAACCCTTTGTATAACACATATTTTTGCCATTTTTTTGGAAGGCTAAGCTGCATTTTGTAGTTATTTTCTAGTTTAACTATTTGCACTATTTTGGCAGTACAATGAATATGGCCAGAGACTATGTGCCCACCCAGCTCAGTACCAAACGACACAGAACGCTCGTAATTGACTAAACTACCCAATTCCAGTTGTCCAAGGTTAGTAAGCTGCAAAGTTTCGTCAATAACATCAAAATGCACTTGAGCCACTACATCTTGATTACTAAGCTCTACTTTAACTACCGTTAAGCAGCAACCATTTATAGCGATGCTAGCACCTAAGTCTAAATGCTTTACGTATTGCTCATTAACAGAAACGACTAAACGTAATACACCCTGCGTATGGGTTCTAGAGACTACTGTTGCTTGAGTTTGAATAATACCGGTAAACATAAAAATCGCTTCTCTTTCTAACAAAGTGCTAGTTTAACGTATCAATCGCTAAAATAATTCACTTAATAGCACTTTTATTCGCAACAAAAGTAAGCTTATGCAGCAATTTAATAGATTCGCTGATTGTCTACATAGATAGAGCAATCACAATAGACTACAATGCGCCCATGTTTTTCTGAATAGCTGTTTTTTATGACTTTTTGTAGTTGGGAAGCTAAACGTTTACTTTCCCTCGCCTTTCCCGTTTTTTTAGCACAAGTGACCTTAGTATTAATGTCAGTGGTTGATACCATTATGGCCGGACAAGTGAGTCCAACCGATCTCGCTGCCCTCTCAATTGCTACAGGAATATGGAACCCAATTTTATTAGCAATACAAGGTATTTTATTAGCCCTAACGGGAGTCATTGCTCAATTTGCGGGTGCTAAAGACCGCAACGGCATTAGCCATTATTTTCAGCAAGCGCTTTATTTAACGCTCCTTTTGAGTATTGCAGGTTTTTGTGCTGCCCAGCTTGCCAACACCGTTATTTTACAGCTAGATACCACCCCGGCGATTGCAGGACTTGCTTTTGACTACATTCATTTTGTTAAATGGGGTGTATTTGGTTTTTTAATTTTTACCGTGTATAGAAATATGACCGAAGGCATGGGGATGACCAAGCCTGCATTTTATATTAGCCTACTCGGACTTGCGGTAAACATTCCACTCAATTATATTTTTATCAATGGCTTATTTGGCCTACCCGCATTTGGCGGAGCCGGTTGTGGTATTGCTACCGCACTCGTATTTACTGTAATGGCTATTGCGCAAGTTACTTATTGCCAGCTGAGTAAAAAAATAGATGCCAAAGGCTTATTAACTGGCTTTGAAAAACCCAATTTTAAAACCATTGGTATTATTACCAAACTCGGTATTCCTATTTCACTCGCTACTTTTTTTGAAGTGACCTTGTTTGCCTGTATTCCTCTGTTTATTGCGCATTTGGGTGCGGTGGCTGTGTCTGGCCATCAAATTGCAGCCAGTGTGACTGCACTGTTATTTATGATGCCTCTGAGCCTCTCAATTGCCATTAGCATACGAATTGGTAATTTATTTGGGCAAAATCATTTAGAACAATTAAAAGTAGCGGTATCGACAAGTTATATTATGGCGGCTATGGTTGCGTTGTTTATCGCTTTTATTACATTTATAGGGCGTGATGTGATCAGCCAATTATATAGCGATAGCCCAGCGGTACTTGCGCTTGCTTCATCAATTATGATTTTAGCCTGTATTTACCAACTTCCTGATGCATTACAAGTAGCTGCAAACGGTATTTTACGTGGTTTAAAACACACAGCGCCGATTTCGTATATTACTTTTATTTCTTATTGGTTAATCGGCTTTAGTTTAGGCTACGTATTAGCAAGAACAGACATGATAGTGCCAGCAATGGGCCCGCATGGTTTTTGGATAGGCATTATCGTTGGCTTATCAGTTGCAGCTATACTACTGATGCTGACCGTTCATAGGCGATTTAAACGTGAACCATTTATTCTCACTTAAACAATCAATCTATACCAAACTGCCGCTTAATTGGTTATTGGCGGCATGTTGTATGGTGCTTTTGGGCTGCTCAAAGCAGCCCAGTGAGGCAAATAAAACCTATTTGTCTCGCTTGAGTAATACTTTACAAGCGCCTGAGCCACACACAAAGCCACTGCAACAATTAGCCTTAGTAAAGCCAGTTGAAGCGTTGCAACCTGCGATTAAAATTGGCATAACTGAACTAGCTGGTATTAGCCAATGTAAACTGAACGTTTTAATAAGCGAGCATAATAATCAGTTAGGTAAAACAGCCACCGCTGCTAGTCAATTGAAGTACCAAATAGATTTTATTCAAAGCGCGCAAAACTGTTTAAACACCTTAGATAAACAAAGCAATGTTCACAGTAAAATTACAGCGGCAAAAAACCAAAAACAAACTCAACTCACTCATTATTTTAATAATGTTTTATATAGTGAACCTGAACTGAGCAGCACTTGGCAGCTAACTGGCCAAGAACTCAGCACCCAACCAGCTGGGTTTAGCGACACAGTTGAGGCGCTTAAAAAGCTAACTACCATAAAACACCAAATAGAAACGAAAAAGAGTATGGCAATAAACAGCGATGATATTTTGTCAGCGCTTGAACCGCTCAACAGATACAAATTTGACCAACAGCTTATTCAAGCTGCGCGAGAACAAATTAGCTTAAATAATACAGCAACCCAGTTTGTAAATTCATTAGTAGTAGAAGATATTTGCCCTAAAGGGAAAAATAAGCAGCAGGCTAAAATTGTCAGTAATATATTTAATAAATATTATTTAAAACAAATACAGCCTTATCAAGCACAGCTGAGCGGGTATTTAGAAACATTGCAGCCGCTTTATATGCAGCTGTGGTTTAATCAAGCAGTGAGTAGTGAAGCGGTAAACGCCCTACTTGACCCAAATTCTAACAACTTACTCTCTCAGCTAAAAGCGTCAGCAAAAGAGCATGTTATCTGGTGGCAAAAATTTTATAAAACGTGCGAAATCAGTCCAATATGAATAAAAAAACGGCAAATAAACTTAAAAACCATAAACATGCTTGATTCACCACTCATCACGCTATATATTAGCGACCGTTGTTAAGCAATTAACAATTCTTAAATACATGCAGTACGACTCTAGCTCAGTTGGGCGAGATTGAAGCGAAGCTTCGCAGCCGAACGAGTTGGAGGCAGGACGCCGACAGGATGAAGCTTCATGGACGAATTAAGTAGTATGTAGACTTATAGTACGACTGTAGCTCAGTTGGTTAGAGCACTACCTTGACATGGTAGGGGTCGGTGGTTCGAATC
>NZ_PNCV01000148.1:0-503 GCF_005886925.1 Pseudoalteromonas sp. S3260 | reverse complement strand
AAGAGCATGCCGCTTATCTCCGTCAGAGGTGATGACTATTATCATCCATTTTCACCAGTCACATTACAGAGATTTCAAAAACTACTACCTTCACTATGTTTGCCGTCAACTTAAAGCCTATTTTCCAGAGTTGCTGAGTTACACAAGGTTTCTCGCGCTTATGCCTAGTGTGGTGGTTCCGATGTGCAGTTACCTCACATCAAAACTTGGCAAGCCCACTGGTATACAATTTATTGACTCCACTAAAATAGAAGTGTGTCACATCATCAGAGCTAAAAGAAATAAAGTGTTTGAAGGCGTTGCTCATCATGGAAAAGGCACTATGGGTTGGTCATATGGATTCAAACTACATTTAATAATTAATCATTTAGGTGAGATTGTGGCGCTAAAGCTCACAACGGGCAATGTGGATGATCGAGAGCCTGTTTCTGATATGGCGGACTCTATCTTCGTAAAACTCTATGGCGACAAAGGTTATATAAGCAAAGCGCTCTCTGCTGAGT
>NZ_PNCV01000147.1:0-353 GCF_005886925.1 Pseudoalteromonas sp. S3260 | reverse complement strand
TATCATCCATTTTCACCAGTCACATTACAGAGATTTCAAAAACTACTACCTTCACTATGTTTGCCGTCAACTTAAAGCCTATTTTCCAGAGTTGCTGAGTTACACAAGGTTTCTCGCGCTTATGCCTAGTGTGGTGGTTCCGATGTGCAGTTACCTCACATCAAAACTTGGCAAGCCCACAGGTATACAATTTGTTGACTCCACTAAAATAGAAGTGTGTCACATCATCAGAGCTAAAAGAAATAAAGTGTTTGAAGGCGTTGCTCATCATGGAAAAGGCACTATGGGTTGGTCATATGGATTCAAACTACACTTAATAATTAATCATTTAGGTGAGATTGTGGCGCTAAAGC
>NZ_PNCV01000146.1:0-5534 GCF_005886925.1 Pseudoalteromonas sp. S3260 | reverse complement strand
CGCTTGCTCAATGGCGTGTGCTGCTTTTTTGGCTTTAGCGCGGGCAATGGCCGCAGCTACCGCGGCTTTTTTATCATCTGCAGCCGGTGCTGGTGATTCACTTACTGTGCCATCACTTTGCGCTTGCTCATTGGCTTGTGCTGCTTTTTTGGCTTTAGCCCGGGCAATGGCTGCAGCTACCGCGGCTTTTTTATCATCGGCAGCGACTGGCGATTCACTTGTTATATCATCGCTTGGTGCTTGTTCATTGGCTTGTGCTGCTTTTTTAGCTTTAGCACGGGCAATAGCGGCAGCAACGGCTGATTTTTTATCATCTACAGGCTCGTCATCACCATTATTTTGTGCCTTTTGCTCTTTGTAAAGGCGAGCTTGTTCTTTACGTGCTGCGCGCTCTTTTGCAACTTCACTGTTATCTGGCTCGAGTTCGCCACCTTGCTTTTTCGCTTTAGCGCGCGCAATTGCCGCTGCTACAGCTGATTTATTGTCACCATCGCTGGTTTTATCTTTAACGCGGGCAAGGGCATCGGCAACTTTTTGCTGCTCTTCGGTCGATTTAGGGGCAGGTTTACGTTTGTGGCGATTTTTTCGCTCAGCTTGTTCTTGCTCTAAACGCGCTTTACGTGCATCAAAGCGTTCTTTAGCGCGATCTGATTTTATCTTCTCGGCAATTTGCTCTTTAATTTCAACTTTTGCAACGCGGTAATACTGAACAAGTGGTATTTCACTAGGGCAAACATAGGCACAGGCACCACATTCAATACAGTCAAATAAGTTATGCTCTTGGAGTTTGTCGTATTCTTTTGATTTAGCAAACCATTGTAATTGTTGTGGTAATAACGAGGCAGGGCAGGCATCGGCACAGGCACTGCAGCGAATACAGGCTTTTTCTGGGCCAGGCTCTGCTAACTCTTTATGATCTGGGGCAAGTATGCAGTTTGTTGTTTTAACAACGCTAATACGAACTGTGGGTAAGGTAAAGCCCATCATAGGGCCGCCCATGATCACGCGTTGCTGTGGCACCGGTGAAAAACCTTGGCAATCAAGTAAGTGCTTAATTTCAGTACCTAATAACGCCCATACGTTGCCAGGGTTATGTATAGTATTGCCGGTAACGGTAACGACACGCTCAATTAACGGTTTACCTTCGTATACAGCTTGCTGAATCGCAAATAAAGTGCCGGTGTTATGTACTAAAATACCGATATCAGCAGGGATACCGCCGCTTGGTACTTCACGGTTAGTGAGCAGTTTTATTAGCTGTTTTTCACCGCCAGAAGGGTAAACAGTAGGCACAGTTTGTATTAAGATATGCTCGTTATGCTTCGCCGCTTCTGTCATGGCTGTGATAGCCTCGGGCTTATTATCTTCAATACCAATAATACACAGCGTCGGATTGAGTAACTGCTGCATTAGCTCAATACCTTTGACTATTTCAGCGGCGTGCTCACGCATTAAGGTATCGTCAGCCGTGATGTAAGGTTCACACTCAACCGCATTAACAATCAAAAATTCAATAGGTTGTTTAATATCAGCTTTTACATAGGTTGGGAAGCCTGCGCCGCCCATCCCAGAAATACCCGCATTATGAATAACATCAACCAGTTCATCGTGTGATGCATTGGCTGGGTTTGCTAAAGGCGATAGTTCACACCAAGTATCTTTGCCATCGGGTTCAATAATAATACTTAATTCAGGTAATGCCGAAGGATGCGCTGATGGCATAGGCGTAATATCAATAATTGTGCCTGATGTAGGTGCATGTATTGGCACCGACCAATTAGCTGATGGCTTTGTTAAGGCTTGGCCTTTTAATACGTGCTGGTTTTTTTCAACTATTAATTTACCACTAGCGCCAATGTGCTGCTTTAAAGGCAGAACAAGTTTTTCAGGCAAAGGGAGTCTGGCTATAGGCGCACTATTAGATAATGATTTCTGCTGAGGAGGATGTACGCCGCCAGGAAATGCCCAAACGGTGCCTTTTTTTATTTGTTCAAGTAACTTTTCCACTCAAACCTCTAATCTATTTGGGTAACAGGAATAGCGTCTAGTTGCCATTTCCAAGTTTGTTTTGTTGGTGCAACGGGTAGCATGTCAATACAATCAACCGGACAAGGTTCAACGCACAAGTCACAGCCTGTACATTCGTCAATTAGAACGGTGTGCATTTGTCGGGTTGCACCAACAATGGCATCAACAGGGCAGGCTTGAATACATTTGGTACAACCAATACATTCATCTTCGCGAATGTAGGCCACCGTTTTAACTGGCTCGGCTTGTTCGCCGCCGGCTAGAGGTTTAGCCTCAACACCCATCAAATCAGCCAACTTTTTAACGGTCGCTTCACCACCTGGAGGGCATTTATTTATTTCATCGCCATTGGCAATGGCTTCTGCATAAGGACGACAGCCCGGGTAACCACATTGGCCGCATTGTGTTTGCGGTAAAATGGTGTCGATTTGTTCTACAACAGGATTACCTTCAACTCGAAAGCGTACTGCTGCAAACCCTAAAATTAATCCGAAAATTAACGCCAGCAAACCCAGCGCTATTAAAGCGTACAACAAGGTCATATTAAAACTTCACTAATCCAGTAAAACCCATGAAGGCCATTGACATTAAACCTGCCGTTATCATTGCGATTGAGGCACCTTTAAATGGGGTTGGTACGTCTGCTGCGGCTAAACGTTCGCGCAATGCAGCAAATAAAACCAATACTAATGAAAACCCCACTGCGGCACCAAAGCCATAAACGGCCGATTGTAAAAACGTGTGATCTTCTTTGATATTTAATAAAGCAACACCCAATACCGCACAGTTAGTGGTTATTAAAGGTAAAAATATTCCCAGTAACCGGTAAAGCGTTGGACTGGTTTTTCTGACAACCATTTCAGTAAATTGTACAACAACAGCTATCACTAAAATAAAGCTCATTGTTTTCAGGTAGGTAATATCCAATGGTAATAAAATATACTCATTTACTAAATAGCTTGTCACAGAGGCAAGCGTTAGCACAAAGGTAGTTGCCAAAGACATACCTATGGCTGTGTCAAGTTTCCCAGACACACCCATAAACGGGCAAAGGCCTAAAAATTGTACTAATACAAAGTTGTTGACTAACACTGTTCCAATTAATAACAAGACGTATTCTGTCATGTGTGCCTCACGCTAATAAAATCCCGTGTATTATCCTTTTTTCTACTGTGATAAACAACACGTTGAGTGATTATCAGTTAAATAAACAACGTTAAATAATGGGCTAATTGTAAAGGGTTAAAATCAAGGGACATTGCAATTAAAAAACTGTCAGCATTTTAACGGCTGAAAATTCATAAAAGCACACTTTAGAACGTAAAAAAGAGCATACATGCTCTTTTTTACGTTAATTGGAGTAGAGGCGTTAGATGTCTTTGGGCTTTTCAATGTAGTAACCTTGAACACCATCTAGGCATAACGTTTCTACAATGTGTTTTTCTTCTTGGCTTTCAACGCCCTCAGCAAAAACACTGACGCCAATTCGGTGTGCAAGGTCGACCATTAAACGCATAAAGTACTGATTATTTTTATCATCTTCTAAGCCTCGGGTATAACTTGCATCCATTTTAATAAAGTCTGGTTTTAAATCTCTGAAAAACTTAAATGATGTGAGTCCTACACCAAAGCGTTCAACAGTAATTCTGGCTCCAACGCGATGCACCATATCAATAAAACGTTTGCTTGCTTTAATGTTTTGTAGCAGACCAAATTCACTCACCTCAAAAATTAACTTAGAAGCAATATGGGTATCTTTAAGCAAACGACGCTCTAACCAAATCATAAATTGGTCACTGTGCGCACTTGAAGGGGTAATATTTAAGCCAAAGTATTTTTCAGATAAATTACTCGATTTTATTCTTTCTAACGACGATTCTATAATTAACCTATCAATTTCTATTGCCATATCGAGCTTTTCAGCCATTGCTAAAAATGAAGCGGTAGGCAAAGCTTGATTTTCTTCTGTTTTGAAGCGGGCTTGAATTTCAGCATAGGCTTTAATGCTTTTACCTAATGGCATAATATTTTGGATCACTAAATGGACGCTTTTAGACTCGATCACCTGGTTAATCACTTTACGCCAGTTTTGGTTACCAAACCCTGCGCTCACATTATTAACAAGATCAGTATCGCGCTGCACATGCCACGCATTAGCTTGCTTAGATTGCGCCATACTCATTGCGTTATCAACGATAGAGAGCAACTCACCTAAAGGTTTGGCTTTTTCGTACCCCACAATACCTGTGTTTGCAACCGAGCTAAGCTCTTGGTTTTGCATATATTGAGTAAAGCGAGATTGTAAGTTTTCACCAAATTTTTCAGCTTCTTTTAGCGGGATATTCGGCAATATAATTATAAAGTCAGAGCTGTTTACTCTAAAAACTTGACTGCCGGAATAGGTACCACTGATATGTACTATGATATCTGCAACCGACTTAATGTACTCATCACCTTTTTGATAGCCTCGACTTTGATTAATTGACTGTAACTCACTACAGCGGACAAGTGCTAAAGAGCCAAATGTACTTATTTCGGTGTTTTCTATATTTTTTTCGTAGTAATCAACAAACATATTGCGATTACCTAATTCAGTAACGCCGTCTTTGTAGGCTTCACGTTTAATATCGTGGGCTGCATTTTTTATATTGTCGTTTTTGCTTTTTAAAAAGTGCGATAAACGATTAAAGCTAGGAATTAAACTTTTCCCCAACTTAGCTAACTCAGGTGAATCAATTTTAGTTGCAAAATCATCACCTAGTTGGTTTTGATTAATATATACATCAATAACATCAGCAACGTCCGTACATATATTGTCGTTAATGTGCTTAACAATGGTTTTCATCAATATAATAGGTATTAGGGCGAGTAGGGTGCTAACAATTAAAATAACAAAAAACGCGGTTTGAAACTGCTCACCCAAGTGAGTAATGTTTAATTTAAATTCAATTTTTATATCGGCGTTATTATTTGTGGCGTACTGAGGACGTACTGAGTTGCTACTAGATTGAATAAGCTCAGCAATAAAAGGTAATTGAACTGCATTGTTAACCGAAAATACTTCAACGCCTTGATAGTCACGTAAAACAAAATTTGAAAAGGTTTCACTAGTTGCAAGCGTGTTTTTAAGATTTTCTGCTGATATATCTGTCGCAGAGAGATTTTTAATGTATTGCTCAACGGTCGCTTGTGCATTTTTTTGAGCATTGCCGATGGCATTATCAAAATTTTGGCTAATAAAATAACTACCAGCGGACACAAGTACCAGCCAAGCTAACAGTTGTATAAGAATAAGTTTTTTGAAAGCTGCCATTATTTAATCTTTTTATGTCAAATGGGGGAGGACACAACCTCATGATTATTAAACTAATTATAGCTCGATATCAATAGTTATCAAATGGTTAGTTTTTTAAGCAAAAAAGTTTTTATTTTAAAAGAAGAATGGTAGAGCAAATTGGAGGGTATGTCTATGTGATTGTAGTAAATTGGCTCCCCCTCCCCGACTC
>NZ_PNCV01000145.1:0-1681 GCF_005886925.1 Pseudoalteromonas sp. S3260 | reverse complement strand
AAAATAGGCTCTATTAGCGTTAAGTGTTGAATAATTTCTTTTGTGGGGGAAAACGTGGAAATTACTGATTATTCCCACGCTATTTTGGAAAGTATTTTAAATATTATTCACATTGAAATTTTGCTTGTTTAGCACACCTAGCTTTTGCTTCTTCTTCAGAACTTCCGCCCATACAAAAATCTAAGCGTATTACCTTTTCTTCAGCTTGGTTTGGCTGGCCTGAAACATTTTCCCAGCGCCACTTTTTTATGACCTTTTTAGCAGGTTTGAAAATAACTTTCTTAGGAATAGACGAAACTAATTCTATATCTTGTGATTTACCGTCTTCATCTACGGTCAGCTTAAAGACTCCACAACCAGCTATACCTTTCATAGCTAGCTCCATAGGGTATCTAGGAGTGACTTGTTTAGTTCTAACCCATGTAGCAGCAGACTTTTCTGGATCTAGGTGAGTAAGCTTAACGTCAGCATAGTTATTAGCTTGAGCTACAGCAGAAAACTGCAACCCTAATATTGAACTTAATATTGCGATTCTCTTTTTCACTTTTTCCTTCCTTAGTATTTTTATTATCAATATGTAAGTACACATTAATGTAACAAAATCGCCTTCATAATCAAATAAATATAAATCTAGGCAACGAGGCCATAAGCAAGATTTTCGTCAATTAAGTATGCAAGCCTTACCTCTTTGTACTTATCTTTCTTGCTATCCATCATTCTCATCCAACCTAGGTAATATGGGAGATATTCTGTACCAACACCATTAAACCTTCGCATCCAGCCCCGTAAGCGGCTCATATAGCCATTTACGTTCTGGATATGAAATTGCCCACCGATTACACGCTCCCCCTTGCTTACAATGGTTCGGTAGTGTTGTATGTTCTCTTCTTTAGCAAAAGAACGGTATGCGTGTGCGCCATCACTACAAAGAATGCTGTCATGGTTCACTATTGGTCTCATAGCATTATGAATCTCATCACTTGAATGTTCTTCAAGTACGAAGTCTGTTAAGCCACCGCTTCTATCTACTACGATCAATACAGGAATTTTATCGTCTACCGTTCTTCTATCGCCCATACCGCCACGCTTTCTAGGCTTTCGGTCATAAATAGTCTGATTGCCTTTAAAACTCTCCATGAAGAACATTTCATCGGCTTCAATAATACCTGCCACTTCTGATGGCTTACGCTGTGCTGGAGCTTTGAGGAATCTGTGCCGCCAGCGAAATGCCGTTGTCTCTGCAACTTCTAATAGCTCAGCCACTCTTCTAATTGGTAAGCCATCAAGCATGTATTCTAGGTTTTTAGCCCATAACTCACGTTTTCTTAATCGAGCCAAAGGAGTTTTAGTCAAAGCGTTAAAGGTTTTACCACATGACGAACTTTTGCATTTGAAGCGTTGTAAACCAGCAGCCATGCCCCATTTACCGATTTCCTCATTACCACAATGAGGGCATATGACATCATCGCCTATACATTCATTGATTAGGTTATCTGTATCACCACGTTTGAGGTCTTCAACAACATGATGATGTAGTAATCGTTTCTGGTTGTGTGTTAGCTTAGATAACGACTCAATGATTAGTGTGAACTGATTCTTCTTCAATGTCCCGACCTCTCTAGCTTTGGGACAATTAATTATAGTACAAATTCAGAGATCAACAACTAACGCAAATAGAGCC
>NZ_PNCV01000144.1:0-4915 GCF_005886925.1 Pseudoalteromonas sp. S3260 | reverse complement strand
GGTTAATTCACCACAGCGACAGAGGCAGCCAATATTTGTCTATACGATACACTGAGCGACTTGCTGAAGCTGGAATTCAAGCGTCTGTAGGCAGTGTGGGTGACTCTTATGACAATGCATTGGCTGAAACAATAAATGGATTATTTAAAACAGAGATTATTCGCAGAAATGGCCCGTGGAAGAATGTTGATGCTGTTGAATACGCAACGTTAGAGTGGGTCAATTGGTTTAATAATCAACGCTTATTATCTTCAATTGGGTATATTTCACCAGCTCAATATGAAACAGACTACTATGATAATTTAAACGAGTCAGGTAAAGTGGCCTGACTTAAACAAACTGGTCTCCGATGAACTCGGGGCGATTCAGCTGTTGAAATTAAAATGTTATTTATTACTCATTAGCTAATGGCTGCTTTCATTCAAGTAGTCAGTAGTTACTACTTAATACATTGCATTTAAGGTAAATTTGAAAACAAACTCAATTGGCTATTTTATAATTTTTAATTGCTTAAAAATGCCAACAATTAACAACGCACTTTTTATTTAAGGTAAACCAGATGATCAAAACACCTTGTTTTACTCAATTTAATTTGATTAGTATCATGTTTCTATTTTTATTAGCCGGTTGCTCAGAAAGTGAAGTCAGCACGCAAAAACAAAACGAACCACGTGCGGTTAAACTAATAACCATAGGTGATGAGTCGCAATCAAAAACGCTCACCTACCCCGCCACTATCGACACTATAAATAGCTCAAAGCTTGCTTTTCAAGTTAGCGGAAAGCTAGAAACGCTTAACGTTATTGCCGCACAAAACGTAAAAAAAGGCGATGTAATAGCCGTATTGGAGCAACGAAACTTTATTAATGAGGTTAAGTCGAGCAAAATTCAGTTTGAAACCGCCGACAATGATTACCAACGTGGTTTAAAGCTCGCTAAAGATGGGGTTATTTCACAACGAGATATAGAGCAACTAAAATCTAAAAAAGAAGTAGCAGAATCACAGTATGACTCAGCACAAAAAGCACTATCTGACAGTAAAATTATAGCGCCTTACGATGCCATTGTTGCTGAGGTGCCAGTAAAGCAGCTTGAAAACATAAGCGCGGGTCAACATGTTGTTACTTTATTTGGTAAAGGCGAAATGGAAGCGGTGGTAAATATTCCCGCTTCAATTGTGGCCACGGTTGACTCTAAGCAAAACAATGTAGCGTCAGTTATTTTACAAGATGTATCGACTCCCCCCATTCCAGCAACATTTAGACGTGCCAATTTAGAAGCTGACTCTGCGAGTCAAACTTATGAAGTGCGATTTGCATTTGCTGTACCAAATAACCTTAATATATTGCCAGGTATGAATGCCAGTTTAAAACTTACACGTGAAGCCAGCTCAGCATCCACTCGTTTATTAGTGCCAACCTTTGCTATTTTTGAACAAAATGGTGAACACTTTGTATGGACGGTTGACGCTCAAACTATGCAAGCTTCTAAAACTCCCGTTACTATTGAAAATGGCATTGGAGAACAACTCATTGTCACTGACGGTTTAAGTGCTGGCGATGTAATTGTTGGTGCAGGTGCAAACTATGTAACTGAGGGTATGAAAGTACGTCCTTGGACTAAAGCATAGGAGCGCGGTAATGGATTTAGCAAAATGGACAATCAATAATAAATTAATTAGCACCATACTCATTATTTTAACGCTAGGGTTTGGTTTTTCATCCTATAAAAATATGGCGCGGTTTGAAGACCCCGAATTTATAATTCGCACCGCGCAAGTGTTTGTCTCGTACTCAGGTGCAAGCCCACTAGAAGTTGCAAAAGAGGTAACTGAGCCACTTGAACGTGCAATTCAAGAACTACAAGAAGTTGATACTATATCGTCCACCTCATCTACAGGTTTATCTGAAATTAAAGTAGAGATTAAATCAGAGTTTTCCCCGACTAAATCTGAGTTGCAAGTTATTTGGACTAAGCTCAGAAACAAAATAAATGACACACGTCCAACATTACCGCCTGGTACTGGCACGCCACAAGTTTATGACGATTTTGGTGATGTGTATGGCCTGAGCTATTTAATAACCGCCGAAGGGTACTCACCCGACGAGTTACATGCCTACGCTAAAGATTTGCAAAGTGACATTTTACAAGTAGAGGGCGTAGCCAAAGTTGCTATGACAGGCGTGCAGCAAGAAGGCATATTTGTAGAAATAGCTCGTGAAGAGTTAGCCTCTTTAGGCGTGTCTATTAATAATATTTACGGCATTTTAGATGAGCAAAACGCTGTATTGAGCGCTGGTAACACTCAAATTGGCGATCAACGTATTTTTATCGACCCTACCGGAGAAATAAACTCCGTTGATACCATTAAAAATCTATTGGTTAGTGCCAGCGGTGAAGGTAAAACAATTTATCTTAAAGATATTGCTAATGTATACCGTGGCTTTCAAAGTCCAGCAACCAAGTTAGTCCGTTATAACTCTAAACCTGCAATTTCACTTGGGGTCGCCAGTGTATTGGGTGCTAATGTGGTTAAAGTATTTGACCGCGTTGATGACAAAGTAAAACAAACTGAAAACCTCAGACCGCTGGGTATCACAGTGCATGAGTTTTACCACCAAGGTAAAGTAGTACAAGATTCAGTCGACAACTTTGTAGTGAATGTTTTAGTCGCACTGGTGATCGTAATGGTTACCCTGCTGCTATTTATGGGTTTGCGCTCAGGAGTTATTATTGGCGCCGTATTACTGCTAACCATTTTTGCGACCCTTGCAACCATGGATTTGAGCGGTATACCCATGCATCGAATTTCTCTTGGAGCGCTGATTATCGCGTTAGGAATGATGGTTGATAACGCCATAGTTGTGACCGAAGGGATTTTAGTTGGTACACAAAAAGGCCGTAAAAAGTTAGAAATTGCTAGCGAAGTCGTCAAGCAAACTAAATGGCCACTACTGGGTGGTACCTTGGTAGGCATTGTTGCCTTTGCGCCTATTGGTCTTGCCCCAGGTGATACCGCTGAATTTACCGGCCATTTATTCTGGGTTATTTTAATTTCTCTATTATACAGCTGGTTATTTGCCATTACCCTAACCCCCTTATTTTGTTATTGCTTGTTTAAAGAGCAAGATAGCGACACCTCAGGCTCAGCAAAACCAAATAAACTCATGGTGTTATATCAGTCTGTTGTGGTTTCGGCATTGCATCACCGCTGGCTTAGTATTGCCATTGTGGTTGCCACTTTCAGTGTGTCTATGTGGGGATTTCAATTTGTAAAATCAGGTTTTTTCCCAGCTTCTACTACACCGCAAATGGTAGTTGATTTTTGGCTACCACAAGGTACCGATATTGAAAAAACCAAAAAAGATATGCTCAAGTTAGAGGAATTTGTAAAGCAACAAAATGGCGTTGAAGGTATACAAACGCTTATTGGTGGCGGCGGTCTTCGCTACATGCTTATTTATGGTAGTGAGTCACCAAATAGTTCTTATGGGCAAATTTTAGCTAAAGTCGATGACTACAAAAAGCTAGATCAACTTTTACCTACCGTACAAAATTACATTGACGATAACTTTGTCGATGCTCAAGGCAAAGCATGGCGCTTTGTAATGGGCCCTGGTGGGGGCTCTAAAATAGAAGCCACATTTAAAGGCCCAGACCCAGATGTATTAAGAGAGCTAGCTGCACAAGCAAAAGGAATATTAATTGATGATGGCGGCGCTCTATCAATTAAAGATACATGGCGACAACGCATTAGTGTTATTGAGCCACAGTATTCTGCCATTAATGCACAGCGCGCTGGTGTAACGCGTAAGGCAGTTGCTGAAGCCTTACAGCAAAATTTTTCGGGGCAAATCGTTGGGCAGTATCGTGAAGGTGAAGAGCTCATTCCTATTATTGTTAGAGCACCACAAGCTGAACGTGTCGACATAAACGATATTGGCAACATTCAAGTACAAAGCAATATCACTGGTGAAACACTGCCCCTTGCGCAAGTAACCAATGGGTTTAAAACCGTCTGGCGCGATGGTATTTTAAAGCGTGAAGACCGCGAATGGACTATAAAAGCCCAAGCCGATCCACTACCAGGTGAACTAGCCTCAGAGTTATTTAATCGGGTAAGGCCTAAAATAGAAGCCATTGACCTACCTCAAGGGTATCGACTTGAATGGGATGGCGAATACGGACAATCGAAAGAATCTAACGAAATGCTGGCCTCAACTATTCCGCTGGGCTTTTTAGCCATGGTGCTGATTGTTATTGTGTTATTTAACGCTTTAAAACAACCAATTATTATTTGGCTTGTTGTGCCATTAGCCTTAATTGGTGTTGTGTTTGGGCTGGTAACCACACAAATACCACTAGAGTTTATGGGTATATTAGGGTTACTTTCGCTCTCTGGTTTGTTGATTAAAAATGCCATTGTATTAGTAGATCAAATGGACATGGAAATTCGACAAGGAAAGCCCGCTTATAATGCCATTATAGACTCGGCAAATAGTCGGGTAAGACCTGTAATGATGGGCACACTGACCACGGTATTAGGGGTTATCCCTCTGTATTTTGATGCATTTTTCCAATCAATGTCTGTGGTTTTAGTATTTGGATTACTGTTTGCTACCCTGCTGACTTTAATCGTGATACCCGTGCTATATGCTATTTTTATGAATGTAAAACAAGATGAACAGGCAACTTATTAAACGCCAACAAAAAATATGGCCATGCTTAATAGGTAAGTCATGGCCACTTTATAAGCTTTGAACAGAATAGT
Organism: Pseudoalteromonas sp. S3260; assembly: GCF_005886925.1. Lineage (NCBI taxonomy): Bacteria > Pseudomonadati > Pseudomonadota > Gammaproteobacteria > Alteromonadales > Pseudoalteromonadaceae > Pseudoalteromonas > Pseudoalteromonas sp. S3260. The sequence goes on along the minus strand of NZ_PNCV01000144.1, from coordinate 144 downwards.
TCATATAATTAACCACTATTCAAATTTTAAAAAAACTGCATATACTACACGCCTTTTCAAACCTTTTATGATGCTAAAAACTCGCTCAAAAACGGTTGTTATTTTTCCAAAAAAACATCTTAACTTTAGGGGCTGTTGATCTTT
>NZ_PNCV01000143.1:0-17134 GCF_005886925.1 Pseudoalteromonas sp. S3260 | reverse complement strand
AACCTAAAACCCAGAACCTGCACTTTTAGCGCAGCGCCTCCCGCAGCTCGTAGCCCGATATCAAAATATGAAGGACGCGGTAAGTTTTAACTTACCGCATCTTTTTATTATTTGACTAGCATCCATAGACCGGCTGCTATCATAAATAGGTTTTCGGTTAATGAAATAAAGCCAAGCGGTACATTGCTGTCGCCGCCAACACAGGCGCATTTTAGTGCTCGCTTGTCTATGTATACAGCTTTAATAACAGAGACTGCGCCAATACTACCTATAAATAGGGAGACAGGGGCAACCATAGAAGCGGGTAGTGCTGCAATCATACCTATACCTACAAAGACTTCTAAAAATGGATATACGTAAGCGTAAGGGATCACTTTCATGGCGAATAAGTCGTAAGTGATAAACGAGTTTGAGAAGCTGGTTAAATCTTGCAGCTTTTGTATGGCTAGTACGGCCATTGTTAATGCTACAAAAAGCTCAAGCGTATACACGCTTAGCCCTGCACCACTTAACGAAAAGGCTAAACTTAGCAACAAGGTAACCGCAAAAATCGCTATAACAGGGGTATAGGTTGTACCTTGCTGACCGGCAGGCGGTTTATTAAAGAAACTTCTAAGTTCGTCGTAGCCACCGATGCGCTTATCATCTATAAACGTTTGTGGTGTTGTTTCTACGTCGTGTTGTTGTTTAAACGCATCGGTTTGCGCTCTTGAGGTGAGTAAGTGATCGTCTACTTCAAAGCCTTGACGTTCAAGCAAATCTTTAGATTTTAAACCAAATGGGCAAATATGTTCATCGGTTGCCATTCTATACAATTGGGCTGACTTGGCCATAATTTACTCCTGTATATTTATACCAATTTGCAATAATACTTAATTAAGTGAATCGGTATTAGAGAGTTGAACTGAGTTATGTAACCTTGAAAGGTCAACAGGCCCTAAGTGTAAAATTTACACTAAAAGTCGTTTATTTGTTAATAAGCTCAGTAATACAGAAGATTCATTCAAAAATTAGGCCGCTTTTAATACAACACTGCGCTGAACGTTTGTTACAGCGCAGAAGTAAATTATATGGTTAACCTAATAAAAGCTAACTAGGACGTGCGGTAGAGTCTCTTAAGACGAGCTCAGGAGTGTATAGTTTTATAATATCGCGGTCATTGCCATTACGAATTTGTGCTATTAACAAGCTGGCCGCATCTTCGGCAATTTTATTATTAGGCTGATGAGCGGTGGTGAGTTTTGGCCAGGTTTGACGCGAGAATGGACTATCCTCAAACCCTGTTATAGAAAGTTCACTGGGTATATCAATGTTCATTAATCTGGCTGCAAATAACGCACCGGCGGCTATTTCATCTAGGTATTAATATAAGCGATGATGCAGCGGCCATTAAGGTCACACTTAATACAGTAACTAAAAATGATGAATTTGAAGGCAGCTATAAGTTAGCGATTAAAGCTGATGAAATTGTGATTAATGCCGCTGATGAAGCGGGCATTTTTTATGCTTTGCAAAGTTTAGCGAGCTTATATCTGGTTAACAGTAATATATTACCTGTGGGAGAAGTTATTGATGCGCCGCATTACCAGTTTAGAGGTGTGTTGGTTAAACAAATGCTGCTGGCACATGCCAAGTATGGCACAACTGCCATGTTGCCGACTTTAATTACTGACACGGTTGAAGTGATGCACCAAGCAGCCGATGTCATTGCTGATGCTATTGCTTTGCAGACTCCCGGTATTATTGGTATTCACTTTGAAGGCCCGCACTTATCTGTTGCAAAAAAAGGCGCTCATAGTGCTGATTATATTCGCCCTATTTCTGAACAAGAATGGCAGGTATTATCTCGCCAAGATTTAGGTAAAGTGGTGGTAACAGTTGCACCTGAAAATGTTCTGCCAAGTGATATCGCTAAAATGCGTGAGGTAGGCATACACGTTTGTTTAGGTCATACCAATGCAAGCTTTGCTCAAGCTCAGCGCGCGGTTGGTGCTGGCGCAACCGGATTTACGCATTTATATAATGCTATGTCGCCATTACAGGGGCGTGAGCCAGGTGTTGTAGGCTGTGCATTATTAAACGATGACACCTATTGCGGCCTAATTGTTGATGGGCATAATGTTGATTACGCTGCATGTCAGCTTGCGTTAAAAGCAAAGCCAATGGGTCGTGTTTTTTTAGTCACTGATGCGATGCCACCAGTGGGTACGAATGACACCGAATTTGCTTTTTTTGACCGTACCGTCACCTTAGATAATGGTAAGCTCACCTCTACCACGGGTGAGCTGGCAGGATCTGCGCTTGATATGGCAACCGCAGTAAGAAATACAGTAACCCATTTAAAGCAGCCATTAGCGCAAGCGCTTAATATGGCAAGTTTATATCCTGCTCAGTATTTACAGTTGCCCGCCACACACGGGCGATTAATACCGGGCAGTCCAGCAGATTTTGTACAATTAAACACACAACAACAAGTCATTAGCACGTGGATTGGCGGCGCTCAGGTTTGTTAACAACATAATAAATATAAATAAAGGAAAATAACATGACAACCAATGTTATGGATACGTCCAAAAATAGTAGCGTGGTTCCAATGGCCATTGTTGCGGTATTATTTTTTATACTGGGCTTTGCTACTTGGCTAAATGGCTCATTAATGCCGTATTTAAGTCAAATTTAACAGTTAACTCCGTTTCAAGGGTCGTTAATTTTATTTTCCTTTTATATTGCCGTCACCTTTACTGCGCTTCCCTCGGCCGTGTTAATTAAAAAGTTGGCTATAAGAACGGGATGGCGCTTGGCATGGGGTGTATGATGTTAGCGGGTTTACTGTTTATCCCTGCTGCTATGTCACAGTTTTTTCCTCTGTTTTTATTAGCCCAGTTAGTGATGGGGGCAGGTCAAACTCTATTACAAACTGCGGTTAACCCGTATGTAGTGCGTTTAGGGCCAGAAGAATCGGCGGCTGTACGTATTAGTATTATGGGGATTTTAAATAAAGGCGCAGGAGTTATCTCGCCGATGGTATTTACCGCCTTAATTTTAAGTAACTTTACCGGTACGGTAGGTACAGAGCTTAGCCAACAGCAAGTTGATGATATGGCAAATGGCCTTATTTTACCTTACTTAGGCATGGCGCTATTCATTGGTGTATTAGCTTTTGCGGTTAAAAAGTCGCCGCTACCTGAACTTATCAATGATGAAGTTGACGCAATAAACGATAAGGGTGAAATTCGTGAAACACTCTCTCATCCAAACTTAGTGTTAGGTGCTATTGCTATCTTTTTATATGTTGCGGTAGAGGTTATTGCAGGCGATACCATAGGTACTTTTGCACTATCGCTGGGAGTCGAAAAATATGGGGTAATGACCTCATACACTATGATGTTTATGGTGTTTGGTTATATTTTAGGTATTTTACTTATCCCTAAATTTATTTCTCAGCAGAGCGCTTTAACCGCATCGGCTGTATTAGGGATTGTTATTATATTATGTATTTTACAGCTCGATGCACAGTCGTTTGTTATTGCCAATGCGTTATTGGTGCCTTTAGGCGGCGCTAATTTGCCTGATGTTTTACTGCTGATTGCCTTTTTAGGCTTAGCAAATGCCATTGTTTGGCCTGCGGTGTTCCCACTAGCATTATCAGGGTTGGGTAAACTTACTAGTACTGGTTCTGCGCTTTTAGTTATGGGGATTGCCGGAGGTGCATTTGGTCCCGTTTTATGGGGGCTACTGAGTGGCTTTACCTCGTTACAAACAGGCTACTCGGTGTTGTTACCTTGTTATCTATTCATATTATTTTATGCCGTGAAAGGCCATAAAATGAAAAAGCAATAACCTCCACCAGCTATCCCTAGCTCAGTGCACTTTGCAGTATAAAGTGCACTGATTATTTGGGCTATTTATCAGCTTAATCGCGTTACTTTAAGTTTTATCCTACCGGCATTTGCACCATAAAAACGACTTAAATCATTAGCAAATGGGCAAAACTCTCCCGATTTTTTAATGGTTATTTCAACGCCTTCGGCAATTTCAAATGCATGGTCATCGCTTTGACCAATCGTGCCGATTAAACTAAACCATTGCGCTGTAGCTAAACGTCTAAATGGCTCAAGTAATGTCATGGGGATTTCTTTAACGCCGAGTTGCACGTTATCGCGATGCCACCCAGAAGGAGAGCACTTTATACCATCGTCATACCAATATTGATTAGGATAAGGAGTAAAGCGATAGGTCGCACCTTGGGCAAGCATTAAGCCGGTGGCGTTGTAGGCTTCACTGGCATATACCATCACATCTTGGCTTTGGTTTATGCTAAGTAAACTCATATTTTGGTTGGCTAGCATTATATGGGCACTGAGTCCCATAAAGTTTAACGTGCTGTCGTCGCTGTAAATCATTTTATAATGTAAGTTTTTTAACGATTCGGGACGATAGCTGGTTAGTTTATTAATTCGCTGTGCAACACTGTGATGTATTAATGGGGCGACGTGGCTGATTTCATCGTCAATTAATACACAGCACTGCCTATCAACAAGTTTAAAAAATGGGTTTAACCAAAAGTAATTTTGCTGATGACTTAACGCCAGTGGATCGGGAATAACAGTCACATCGTCTTGGGCAACCAAGTTACTCTCAGGTAAAAGGTTTTCGTAATCGATGTCATGACTGGTTAGCAATGAAACTGACAGTGGCTGAGCAATGAGCCACTCAAGTGCATAACGCAAGCAAATATCGGCAAGTCCATCGCGATAGTAGCCGCCTCCCACATCGGAATGGGCTCCTGCAAACCACAGCTCGGTAATGTTAGCTTGCTGGTTCATTAACGTCGGTTCAAAGGCGCGACGTTTTTCATCAAGCGCTACACAGTGCAGCGCCTCAGAGACATTACTGGCAATGGTGTGATTTTCAAAAATAACATGCTCTGCACCCCAAGTGGCTTTACTCACCTTTGACATGCCAATCGAGGCCACTGTATCAAACACACATAAATACACCTTTTCATGTATGAGTGGCTCTAAGCACTTTGCAAATCGCCGTGCTAATGCAGCGCCTCTGCTAAAGCCGGTAAGTAGGAGGGTATCGCCGCTTTGGTAATACTGTTTAAAATCATTAATAGCTTGATTTAAAATGCTGGCTACATCGTCTGAACGTGGGGCGAGTGCTTGATTTAAAATTCGTTTTAAACGACTGCCTTTAGTGCCTATGCCTTGGTAATAAAAACTTAACTGTTTGGAAAATGGGGTGGTGGGAGAATCATCAAGTTTACCACCGAGCAATAAGTGTAGTTTTAAAATATTAGAAATACTGGCGTCTTCTTTAAAATGCTCTGTACTAAACTGATCTGCGTCTCGGGGTTCACTGCCGGTACCGTCAAAATTAAAAATAAGCGTTTTATCCGACATAGCCTGTTTCCTTAAAATTTTTGTGTACTTTATATAGCTAATATTAAAAATTAAAGACAGTGGTAACTTAAATTACCACTGTCTTTAATTTTGGCTAGTGCAGCTTCATTTTAGGACGCACAACACGCAGCACTTTTTCGCTGATCCACAAAGCAAAGGTTTTGGCACTGCCATGAATAGCGCGCTGATGCATTCTATATAATGAAATATACATAAAGCGGGCAATTTTACCTTCAATAAAAAAGCTATTACTGGTTAGGTTACCCATTAAGCTGCCTACTGTGCTGTAGCGCGATAAATTAACCAGTGAGCCATGGTCGTTATACTCGAATTTTTTAAGGGGCTGCTCACGTAATGTGGCGATTAAGTTTTTTTCAACGCATTGTGCCATTTGATGTGCCGATTGTGCGCGTGGCGGCACTTGCGTACCATCATCTTGGGTAAACGCGCAGCAATCACCGAGCACATATATTTGTGGGTCAAGATGACTTTGTAAGTACTCGTTTACTTTTATTTGGTTATTACGAGTCAGCTCAAAAATACCCAGCTCTTTAATAAAGTCAGGTGCTTTTACGCCCGCCGCCCATACCATAATATCCGCGTTTATTTGCTCATCATCATTGGTGATAAAGCCATGTTCGGTTGCTTGTTTAACTTGGGTATTTTCCCGAACGGTGACGCCTAATCTTAATAACTCACGCTTGGCCGAACTGGCAATTCGCTCAGACAGCGCCGGAAGAATCCTGGGGCCCGCTTCAATCAGATGAATATGTAAACGCTTAGCCGACATATTGGTTAAACCGTATATTCTTAGTAAATCAGAAACATGATACAGCTCAGCCGAGAGCTCAACCCCAGTTGCTCCACCGCCAACAATGGCGATGTTTAATGAGTGTAATGGGTCATCGTCTTGATGAAGGCGAGTAAAGTTATCCAGCAGCGCGTGTTGAAAGCGCTCGGCTTGTTGATTTGAATCTAGGTAAAAACAATGCTCTTTAATGCCTGGCGTATTAAAGTCGTTACTCACACTGCCAATAGCAATAACTAAATGATCATAGTGAACGGTGCGTTTAGGTAAAATTTGATGCCCTAACTCGTCATATAGAGGGCTTAAGGTAATGGTTTTATTGTTGTTATCGAGGTTGCAAAAGGTACCAAGTTGAAAGTTATAGTGGTGTTTGGCAGCATGCGCGGAGTAAACAACCCCATCTAAATCGGCATCAATAGAGCCAGTTGCAACCTCGTGCAATAACGGTTTCCATATATGAGTGCGATTTTTATCGATGAGTAATATATTTGCGTGTTGTTTCTTTCCTAGTTTGTGCCCTAATTGAGTTGCTAGCTCCAGCCCACCAGCGCCACCGCCGATGATGACGATTTTTGGTATGGTTATATCCATGACTATGCCCTTAAAAATAATATACCGAAGCAATTTCTGTACGTTGATTTTTAAAATGACTTGGGTATCAAAAAATTATTTTGGCAAAGCACGTTTTTATGGGGCTATAGTGTGCGCCTAATTAAAGGATATGTCAGCAATAAATCACGTCATTTGATGTATACTGATATGCAAATATTTCATCTACTGCGCATTTACAGCATTTATGGGCACCGACATAAAAAGGACGCTTTTATGAGTACCTCGCTAGTTCAGTCTCTTGAGCAACATTTTGGTTTTAATCAGTTTAGAGCAGGGCAACAACAAACCATAGAGCAGCTGCTAAATGGCCAATCATCACTGGCAATATTTCCTACAGGATCGGGTAAGTCGTTGTGCTATCAACTCACCGCGTTACATTTACCGCATTTAACGCTGGTGGTATCGCCGTTATTGGCCTTGATGAAAGATCAAATTAGCTTTTTAAATAGCAAAGGCATCTATGCCGCCAGCCTCGACTCAAGCCAAGACCAAATGCAAAGTAGCACTGTAATGAACGACGTACGAAGTGGTAAAGTTAAAGTGTTAATGGTGTCGGTTGAGCGCTTTAAAAACGAACGCTTTAGGGAGTTTATAAGCCAAGTGGCGCTTTCTATGTTGGTTGTTGACGAAGCGCATTGTATATCTGAATGGGGGCATAACTTTAGACCCGATTACTTAAAACTACCTCGTTACCGTGAAGAGCTAAATATTCCGTTAGTGCTACTATTAACCGCTACCGCCACTAAAAAAGTAAAACGCGATATGGCCGAGCGCTTTGCTATTGAGCCACAATGTATTGTGCAAACGGGGTTTTATCGCGCTAATTTAGATTTAAATGTGCTGAGTGTTAAAACGGCGGATAAAAACAATGAGCTTACTAAAATTGTCCGTGCGCAAACCGGCCCCGGTATTGTGTATGTCACGCTGCAGCAAAGTGCTGAGCAAGTGGCCAATATGTTAAGCGCGCAGGGCCTGCAAGCAGTGGCGTATCATGCAGGGCTTGAAGACACCCTACGCGGGCAAATTCAAGACGATTTTATGGCAGGCAAAATAAATGTTGTGGTTGCTACCATTGCCTTTGGTATGGGGGTTGATAAATCAGACATACGCTTTGTTATTCACTACGATTTACCTAAATCAATAGAAAACTACAGCCAAGAAATTGGCCGCGCAGGGCGTGACGGCAACCCATCAAATTGTTATACCCTGGCTAATTTAGATGGCTTAAATACAGTAGAAAACTTTATTTACGGCGATACTCCAGAGCTCAGCGGTATTGAATATGTTATTAACGATATTCGCCAAGCTCAACAGCAATGGGAAATGCAAGAATATAGCCTTTCAAGCGAGAGTAATATTCGCCAACTTGCCCTTAAAACCTTGCTGGTACAGCTTGAAATGCAAGGCGCACTAACCCCGCAGTATGCTTATTATGCCGATTTTAAGTATAAATTTTTGGTTGATAAAAATGAGTTACTTAGCCAGTTTGATGAGCAGCGCCAAGCTTTTTTAACACAAATATTTAGTCATACCGACTTTAAAAAAATATGGGGCACACTTAATTTTGACTCCCTAACACAAGCCGCGCAGGTTGACCGTAAACGTGTGGTAGCCGCGCTTGACTATTTGGCTGAAAAAAACCTTATCACGCTTGAAACCAAACGTATTACTCACGTGTACAAAGTGCATAGCGAGGTGATTAATAATCCTGCACTTGCCCAGCAGTTACACGATTATTTTACTGATAAAGAGCAAGCGGAAATAAAACGTATAGCTGCATTGGTACGCTTTTTTGAGCTACAAAGTTGCTTAAGCTATAACTTGGCGCGCTATTTTGACGACCAAAATGCGCCAGCGCAATGCGGGCATTGCAGTGTATGCCGTGGTAATGCTGTAAAACTTGAGTATTCAATAGAGCCTGCTCACATTGCCGATGACGTTGTTTTTCAAAAAGTGGATGAGCTTTTAGCGCATATGGCAACAAAAGGCATTCACAATGTAGGTATTGAAACCCAGTGCCGCTTTTTAGCGGGCATGAGTGTGCCATTATTTGCACGTAATAAAGTGCGCCAACTGAGTGGTTTTGCGCTTTGCGAGCAGATGCGTTACAGCGATATAAAAGCAAAACTACTAGCGCGTTAAATTAGTTACTGTATCCTAGTGGCTTATTCAAAAAAGTAAGTCACTATGCCTAATACTGTTATTCCAAGTAAAACTATTCCCTCTACACCTGAGCCCGTAACCTGCGCTAATTGCCAGGCATGTTGCTGCCAATTAGAAGTGCGCATAGTGACCGACACGGGCGTGCCTTTTCAGTACATTGATTACGACAAATGGGGCAGCGAAGTAATGAAACGCGCAGACGATGGCTGGTGCCAAGCACTTGATAGAAATACCCTCATGTGTACTATTTACGAAAACCGCCCACTTACGTGTCGCGAGTTCGAAATGGCCTCAAATGAGTGTATTACAGAGCGCGAAATAGCCGGTATTTAAAAATACGGACTAACTAATAAACCCGCATTTGTGTTTTTAACCAATAGAGAGTTGCGCGCTTGGGTATCTTAGCTTTTTAGTGCGTGGACTTGCTAAAAAATAGGCGATAGTGAGCGGACCTATTCTGCCCATGAACATTAAAAACATAATAATAAACTCTCCCAGTGGTGATAGCGAGGATGTTAAACCACGTGAAAGCCCTACCGTTCCCAGTGCCGATACCGCTTCAAAAGCAATATCTAAAAAAGGCGCATCTTCGACGACTAGTAAGGTAAAAATAGCTAACCAAGTGACTCCCGCTGAAATAATGGTTAAAGCTAATGCTTTATACACAGATTCTTTGTCTATTTCTCGGCGTAACACGGTGACGCCCTTGTCACGCCTTAAGTAGCTATAGGTTGCTAATATTAAAACGATAAACGTAACGACCTTTATGCCACTTGCAGTACTCAAAGACCCGCCACCAATAAACATAAGCATTATAGTTAAAGCGGTGCTGGCATTTTTTAATTCTTCAATAGCAATGGTATTAAACCCCGCAGTACGAGGGGTAACGGCTTGAAACCAAGCTGCTAGCCATTTACCTATTTCAGATAACGGCTGCAGTGTTTTTGGATTATCGTATTCAATTACGTAAATAAGCAATAATGCAATAACGTTAATAATAACTGTGCTGATCAACATTAATTTACTGTAGGGACTGAGCTTTGCCCAACGCTTTGATTTATATAAATCCATTAATACGGTAAAGCCAAGGCCACCAATAATAAACAAACCGGTAATAGTTAAATTCACAACGGGGTCTTCAACATACTGCATTAAGCTGTTAGGACTCAATGCAAACCCTGCATTGTTAAAAGCGCTAATGGTATAAAAAAGAGCATGAAAAAAGCTTTTTTGTAAACCCATTTCAGGTAGCCAATACAGCGTTAAAATAACAACGCTGATGGATTCTACGATTAGTGCAAACAGCAAAACAGACTTAGCGGTATTGACCAACGTAGATGTATCTGTTTGATTAAAAGCAGCTTTGGTGACTGTTTTTTGAATAAAGCCAACTTTATTACCCAGTTGAATTAATAACGCAATAACGCCTTGTCCAAAAGGGGTAAACACTGAACCGGTATCCACTACATCCAGTCCAGTTACAGTCACCGCAGAGGTTGCCGTAAACGCACTTTGTATCCATGAAATAGGCTCATAGGTTGAAAAAGGCAGTTTTAATGCCAATGCCCCTAGCGTTATTAATATTAAAAAACTGCAACATAAAATAAGATTGAAGGGGAAGTCTCAGGTATACATCTGTTCACGGGAAGTGGTATTGATAGTATTCCGAAAAAGCATCAAGAGTACTTTTTAAGGGCGAAACAAACCAAGCAGAATTTTATTGCAGAAGATCATTATGTTTATTTTCATCATTCACAAAAAGGTCTAGATTCAATACTCGCATTTCAATCGTTGCAACCGGTTAAAAAAGAAGCGCAACAGCTTGTTGACTTGTTTTTGGGCAATGTTGTTCTCACATTTGAAAGTTTATTATTAGCTAATTCAATTGAAGAAACCCAGCAGCTGGCTATCTCACTGATGGGAGGTGCCATGGAGTCGCGCTCCAAGGAAACGGGATCTCACGTAATTAGGGTTGGCTTATATGCAAAATTACTCGCGCAGCTGCATAATCAAAATCAAGCGTACTGCGATAAAATTAGTCTAGCTGCGCAATTACATGATGTAGGAAAGGTAGGTGTACCAGATCTCATTTTAAACAAGCCGGCAAAATTAGATGCTGACGAGTGGGAAATTATGAAACAGCATACCACTAAGGGCTGGGAAATTCTCAAAGGGACAGCTAATCCTGTTATTGATATGGCTGCAAACATTGCGATTGATCATCACGAGCGTTGGGATGGAGCCGGTTATCCGCACGCAAAAAAACAGCAAGAAATCAGTTTAGAGGGACGAATTACTGCGATTGCTGATGTGTTTGATGCGTTATGTTGTCGCCGTTGTTATAAAGAGCCTTGGAGTATGGATGACGCAAAAGCGGAAATAATTAAAGGTGCAGGTAATCATTTTGATCCAAACTTAGTTGCACTTTTTGAAGCACATTTTAATGATTTTAAACAAATTTATCTTGATAGACCTGAGTAGAAAAGCGGGTATCGCTTTGACTGTGAAACCACAATCAAAGCGAAAGGTAAGTTAGTCGTACTTGGCTTCTAACTCGTTAGCGGTATGAAATTTTTCATGAGATTGTAATTGCTCATCGTATTTAACCAGGTTTTTAAAGTGCTCTAACTGGCCTGCATTTTTAACGATTTCAACAATAAACGACATCATAAAATCGGCACCAGTGAGAGTATCGCCCACTAAATAACGCTTGCCTTCAAGACGGCTGTTAAAATAGCTAATCACTTTAGCGGTTTCTGCATCAGCATAGCCCTCTAAAAACTGGGTTTTAGCACCATCTTTTTGCACAAACATTTTGAGTAAAAGCGGTAAAATTGCTGAGCTTTCTGCAAAATGTAGCCATTGCTGGTAGTCAACGTAATCAGGGGTGCCTGCTTTTGGGGCAAATTTACCTTTGCCATATTTAGTGATCAGGTAATCTGTGATAGCGCCAGACTCGGCAATCACTAAGCCATCATCTTCTATAACTGGCGATTTACCCAGCGGATGCACATTTTTAAGCTCATCAGGGGCTAAAAAAGTCTCAGTGTTACGTTGGTAAGCAACAATTTCGTAATCGACCTCAAGCTCTTCTAGTAACCAAATAATACGTTTAGAGCGAGATTTATTTAAATGGTGTAGTTTAATCATTTTCTTCCTTATTGAGCTGTGTTGAATTACAACACAGCCTGAATGTTATTATAGTGGGCTGTTAATCTTTACTACGGTTTTACCAAAGTTCTTCCCACTGATCATGTCGTTAAATGCACTGATGGTGTTTTCAATGCCTTCTACCAGATGTTCGCGGTATTGAATTTTTCCGTCTTGTAGCCACTTTTGCATGTCTTGTGCAAATTCGTCATAACGATCGCCATAGTCATCAAAAATTATAAAGCCCTGCATTTTAATACGCTTAGTTAACAATTGTCCCATTAACATACCTAATCTATCTGGGCCTTCAGGCAAGCTGGTGGCATTATATTGCGATACCAAACCACAGATAGGCACGCGTGCTGAGGTATTAAGCAAAGGTAATACGGCATCAAACACTTTTCCGCCCACATTTTCATAATAAACATCAATGCCTTGCTCACATGCTTTTTCTAACTGCTCGGCAAAGTCATCTGCTTTATGGTCAATACATGCATCAAAGCCTAGATTTTCAACAGCATGTGCACATTTTTCGCTGCCTCCGGCAACGCCTACTACTTTACAGCCTTTAATTTTAGCTATTTGACCAACCGTTGCGCCTACTGGGCCTGTAGCTGCTGCAACAACAACGGTTTCACCCGCTTTAGGTGCGCCAATATCTAGTAATCCCATGTAGGCGGTAAAGCCAGGCATACCCATAATACCAAGTGCGTATGACGGATTTGTTGGCTCTTTACCTAATGACATTAAGCCCTCGCCATTTGAGATAGCGTAAGTTTGCCAGCCTGTATATGCTAATACCCATTCGCCTTCGCTAAACTTATCATTTTTAGATGATTCGACTTGGCAAACCGTTGCACCAACCATTACATCACCAATTTCTACAGGGTCGGCATACGATTTAGCATCGCTCATGCGGCCACGCATATAAGGGTCTAGTGATAAATAAATAGTACGCAGCAATACTTCACCATCTTTTAATGATGGTAACTCTACGTTTTTAAGTTCAAAATTTTCATTGGTAGGAGCGCCATGTGGGCGTGATGCTAAAGTAAATTGACGACTGGTTGTGGACATAAAAATCTCCATGATAGAGTGAAAAAACGACCTATATACCGAATGTTTAAGCTTTAAAACTATACATTGCTCAACAATAATGCGCGGATAGGTAGAAAAGATTTGTACCTTGATACACGAGCTTTGGGCGAGAGGTGGTTAATTCAACCGTCGAAAGAATTTAATTAGAACAATTACTCTGTTTTAGCACACTAAATACATGGCTATCTAAATAGTGACCATTTTTATAAATTGCTTTCTTTAAAATAGCTTCGTTATTAAAGCCACTTTTAAGCAACGCGCTCATTGAGCCAACATTACCAGCAAATACAGCCGCATGAATACGGTTTAAGTTAGTACTTTCAAACACTTCTTTAGTAATCAACTCTATGGCTTGGGTAATAATACCTTGCCCCCAATATTGCTGACTAAGCCAATAACCTATTTCGCCACTGCGGCTATACTCAAACTCACCAGGGATAGCACCAATACAACCAACACATAGGCCATCAACTTCAATAGCTTTAATGATGCCACATTTTGCTCCTTCGTTTACCCACCAGTTTGCATCTGCTTGAGTATAAGGAAATGGAATTTTAGAGGACAAATAGCGAGCTACTTGTTGATCGTTCAAAATGGTTACTATTTGAAAGGTATCGTGTTGCTTGAACTCACGTAAAATCATCATATGGTAAATAAGTTTATTATTATCAACCAATAACCTAGCAAGCTTTAGGCGTTTAAACAATGAAACTATCTTTTTAAAATTAAAGTGTATACAGCTATAACTTTGCTTTAAACTCTTTTAAAATATAATAAAAAGTACCTACACAGAGTCACTATGCACCCACACATTGCCGCCCTTTATAACAGCGCTAAAAAGCCCAGTCGTTTAATTATTGGTTTAATGAGTGGCACCTCTTTAGATGGTTTAGATGTGGCGCTATGTAAAATAACCGGTGCAGGTTTGCATACACAAATAGAGGTTAAAAATTTTACTACGGTTGAATACAGCGACGAGTATAAAACTAAAATAAAGCAGGTATTTGCCAAGCGCGAATGCGATTTAGAAGTGCTAACTTTGTTACACCCTTGGGTAGGAAAACTCCATGGTGCTATGGTTAATCAGTGTTTAATTGCATGGGGTATTGACCCTGCGAGTATTGATGCCATAGCAAGCCACGGGCAAACTATTTATCACTGCCCGCAATCCCAACATAACCACCATGACTTTAAACATGGCACCTTGCAAATAGGTGATAGTGACCAAATAGCCGTTACTACAGGCATTACCACTGTTGGCGATTTTAGGCAAAAGCATATTGCCGCTGGTGGAGAAGGTGCGCCGCTGGCCGTGTATGGCGATTATTTATTTTTTGCCAGCCCTGACGAAAACCGCATTTTATTAAACATGGGTGGCATTGCTAATTTAACATTTTTACCTAAAAACGGCGATACTGGAGCGGTCTTTAGCTCTGACATTGGCCCTGGCAATACTATTATGGATGCTTATGTACAGCATTATTTTAAAGGGCTCCATTATGATGAGGGAGCTAAACTTGCCAAAGCTGGTAAAGTGAATACAAAGCTTCTTACTGCGCTTACCGATAACGCGTTTTTTAAATTACCTCTGCCTAAAACAACCGGACCGGAGGTGTTTAATTTAGCTTATTTACGGGAGGCACAAATGCATTCAACGACACAAAGACTAAACCACGAAGATGTTTTAGCGACTTTAAATGCCCTTTCTGCCACTACGATTGCTAAGGCATTAAATGACTGTGCTCAACATACTCAAGACTGTGTAGTGTATGCCAGTGGTGGAGGTATTCATAATCCATTATTAATGGAGCAATTATTGATGCACTGCCCAAACATTAAGGCGTTTAAAAACACCGAGAGTTTAGGCGTAAATCCTGATGCCAAAGAGTCCGTGCTGTTTGCTATTTTGGCAAATGAATGTTTGGCTGGGCAACGTCAAAGCTTAAACAATAACAACCAAGGGATTTTAGATATCACTATGGGTAAAGTGAGCTTTGCTGATTGAGTAATAAAAAATCAATGGAAAAGTGTGCGCCAATAACTAAAAAAGCGAAAGTAAAGCCGTTCCCATATTGGCGAAATACTGGCGTACCCGATGCGGCTTAGGCGGCGCTATATAAGTTGCAGGTGCAGTATAACCACTACCAAATTGGTTAATATGCATATCAAACTGCAAACTATTTTTTAACGTGCCGTGCTTACCATGCAAAATCATTTGCATCACAAAATCATGACTATGTGATATTTGACTCAAAGTCAGGTTGACTCGCCCTTGTTCTAAATCAGATAAATTGAGTGTTTTTTCTGTGTAGTATTGAGCCGCTCGTGCATTTGGCTCAGTTGCGCTTAGTGAAATAATATCACTTTCATGAGCAGCCTCAGGTAAAACGCATTGCAGTGTGATTTGATGCTGACTGTTAGCATCCTGCGATAGCGTTTCAAATTCCATGCTGTGGCTCATTGCCGCAGACATAGGATCTTCAAATGACGGAAGTGCAAAAGTAAGTTGCACTATAGATTCGCTCATGAGGGGCTTCAAATGCTATTTTTGATTAATAATACAGCTATTATTACCGATCATTATTGCAAAATTATGACTAAACAAAGCGACTTCATACATGGGCTGGTTTAAATTACATTTTACAACTAAAGCTATTGTTTTAAATTAATATTATATTTAATAAATAAACTACAATGGTCGCTTAATAATATCGTTTATTAAATGCAAGGATACAACGAAGCCTTAGCTTAGCAATAACAATAATGCTTTTATCGAGCTTGCCGGTCGTTAATTAATGTTACTTTTATTGTTAATTAAAGGTGTTTATTTGTGTGTGTTTTCTTAATTTTGCAATAAAATTGCTTGAAAAAACCAAGCTAGCCATAAAGTGCATTTAAGAGCCCAAATACATAACACACTACCAAACAGGTTGTGGCGGGGTTGTGAGAATTAGATGGCACTAATAAAAAATAATTTATGGAAACTCTTCTGTTTTTTGCTGTTGGGTGGCTTAATTTTATTAGGCGTGCTTTTGGTTTACGAGTGGAAAAACATCAAAAAAGATTACCTCACGAGCTCCCAAAATCGTGTGGAATTTTCTGCGCAAGCATCGGCAGCAAGGCCATATACAGTTTCTGTGGGTAAGGCAACGCATTCGCCCGCTTTTAATAGTGCCACGGCTTGGTTAATACGCTCTTCAGTATTCAATAATTGAGTAGGTTGTAATGATGTCATAATAACTCTTAAGGATTACAAAACTGGCAATACGTTGCATCAGCAACGCGTTTTTTATTCGTTTCAATGTGGCTAAAGCCGCAACTATCACACACTGAAGTAGTTGATTTCATTTGTTCTGTTGGCATATTACATAGCTCACAGGGCAAGCCTTTTGTAACTTGTTTAGCAACAAAGTTAGGGTTTTGGCACTGTGGGCATGTTGATGATAGTCGCCTTGCAAGATCTTCTGCAGCTTGGCTAATAATTACTTGGCGTTGCGGGCTATACATGGCCCTCAGATCAGGCGTGATTGTACCTGTGCTTGGCGTTTAGCAATAAGCGCTTCTATGCTAAGCCCTTTATGAAGCGTTTGGGTGTCGTCAAGTATCCAATGCTGGTTTTCATAGCGCTGACATGCAGTAGTGATTGATTCAGCACTGGTTTCACTGCTAATGCTTAAGCTGCTGGGCGAAAATGGCCCACCAGCGTATCCATAAATAGCATTGTTATTGTGTTTATCATAAAAACAAATAACTTCTTCGTCCCAGTTCATTAAACCCAGATACGGGCCCCCCCCCCCCGGGCGGGGGGGGGGGGCGGGGGGGGCGGGGGGGGGGGGGGGGGGGGGGGGGGGGGGGGGGGTGGGGGGGGGGCGGGGGGTGGGGGGGGGGGGGGCGG
>NZ_PNCV01000142.1:0-1087 GCF_005886925.1 Pseudoalteromonas sp. S3260 | reverse complement strand
AAACACCCCAATCCAAGCCAACAGCTTTAGTGCCACAGTTTCTCTCAATGGTGTCATACTCCATTGAAACTGAAATGAACCACTCACCATTCTTTCGGATGATTTCGGCAGTTTTCGGCTTGCCTCCTGTGTTTCTAGCTTTACCTCGGATCTTAACGATACCAACATCAGCCAAATAAACAGCACCATGCTTTTTTTCTTTCAGGTTGAGCTTCCAACCATCACCATGAGCCTTGTAGCCCCAACCTTTAAAGCGTTGAAATGGTTTAAAACGTGGGAATCCAGCTTTCTTATCACCTTTTTTGAGCCGTCTAAAAAAACCGTCAAAAGCCAGTGCAACACGTTTTAATGTGACTTGCTCACTCTGAGCATTAGCATTGAAAATGCCATGCGCTTTACGATTATTACGCCACAGAGTGTTGATTTTGCACTGTTCGTGAAAGTTAAGACTGTAATTAGAATCACGATATGTTTCGATGCGATCACGTAAAGCCCAGTTGTACAACTGGTGATGGTGGACAAACAAATCCATCAGCGATTCTTCTTGAGAAACTGATGATTTCATTTTATATGTAACTTTACGGATTGCTTTTTTCATAACAACTAATTATATTTAGTTGTTATGAAAAAACAAGCCCTAAATACGCTGTATCACAGCGTTTATAATATTCACTATCATTTAGTTCTTGTAACTAAATATCGTCGTCGCTGTATCACGCCAGAGGTTGCCGCGTACTTAGAATCTCAGTACAAAAGGTTGTTAAAATCTTGGGATTGTGAGCTTTTGGAGTGCAATGGTGAGCCAGATCACCTTCACCTTTTAATTTCTGCTAATCCCAAGATGCAACCAAGTAAAATGGTGAACAGTTTAAAAACTGCTACATCAAGACTTGTGCGAAAGGAGTTTTCCGAACACTTGGGTGAGTTTTACTGGAAGCCAGTTTTTTACAGCAGAAGTTATTGTCTGGTTAGTTGCGGAGGTGCGCCACTTGAAATCGTGAAGCAATATTTAGCTCAGCAGGAAGGATTTGATTAAAGCCACCACTTCGTGGTGGTGCGCCTTTCACCACCACCTACAAACCCAATT
>NZ_PNCV01000141.1:0-1608 GCF_005886925.1 Pseudoalteromonas sp. S3260 | reverse complement strand
GCACCTGTCTCTTGATCACATCTCCTGTTGTTGCGCTTGCATGAATCGAGCGCCTTCTAGCAGTTGGCTCAGTGAAAACCAACCTTTCCATAAAGCTTCCCAACCAACAACACCTGTTTGCTTGCTGTTGTGCCACCCGCCTAATTTGGCAAGTGCATAATAAGCCCAATGTAATGAAGGTGTTGTGTTAGGTGCTTTTTTAGTTTCAGTCTTTGACCACAACAGTTTCCATTCAAGAAGATTGAAAAAATTGTCGCAACTAATTGATTTTGCATTATCTTTATCGACAACAAGCTCGCGTAACTGGAGAAGTCTCACCGCAATAAATGCTGTTATTACAATGATCTTTTCTAGATTATTTCGCGTTTGCATGCGAAACGACTCAACTTGAGTGCCCGCTGACTTCCACGCTTTATGGAACTCTTCAACTCGCTATCTTAGTTCATAAAATCTAACTATCTTTAGTGCATCAGAAGCACTATTTATCGGTTCGCCTGTATACAATTTCCACGACAAAGGACTTGTTCCACTTGGTGGATCAATCTCGTTGCAACTTATTACTGTTAAATTCATACCACCAAGTTTCTTGTGTTTTTTAGGCGGATAAATAGTAATGCAAGCATAACGTACAGCTACTTTCGCAATACGTGCTTTTCGGCCTCCTTTTGCTGTATCTTAACCGAATATGAAGCTTCGCTGATTTTCAATGTAAGGACTTAGTTTATCGCCGTCTGCATTCACGACCCGCTCATGCTTGGCCTTCACTACAAACCGTTGATTATTTACTGTTTTATAATCAATATACTCAAACATATCAGATTCTCGATCACAAACGCTTATGATATTGTCCATGACATCTGCAAATCGGGTACTCATTTCTTCCGACGAGCGTTGCCATTTATAACTTTCTTTCGTTTCGTACTTGCGGCGTTTTCTGTCGTTAGCGGTACCAAAGTTTTCATCTTTTCTGCACCAACGATGTTGTGCACCCAAGCCAATAGTACGCTCTGTTTCTGCATCGACCATAAGGACGGTGTGCGCCAACATCCCTTTAGAAGAGCTTTGTTTATATGCGCCAGTATGTCCGAGCTCTTTAGTCACATTGTGTCGGTAACACAATGTTGATGTATCTTCTAGCGCAAGGATTGTGTTTGACAGCGTTATTGCAGGTAACAGCGAAATCAAACCGGCGGTAGCGATGTTATCTGCGTCAACTTTATCATTGCGGAGAAAGCGATATGCGCCTTCAATAGAGGCCTGTGAGCCAGATGCTTTCACAATAGAGCTTCCTGTGTTGCTCGCCATTTGATGACTTATTTTTAGCAGGCGTTTAGTGCGTCGTTCATCACCTAATTCAGCATGTTTAAACAAATGATTAGCCCATTGTTCAGTATCTTTTATCAGCATAATAATTAAACTCGATCGGTTTTTTCGTTATAACTGATCTGATCGACTGATATAAATAAAGTTCAATTGAAGCCTAATTTATTTGTGTATAAGAGTCAGCAGTCAGCACACAGTGACTTAATTACTTAGATCAATTGACGATCATCAAGGTTTAAGTTATTAACCCTATTCATTGTGCATAAAAGCCGTAAAATAAACGTC
>NZ_PNCV01000140.1:0-1211 GCF_005886925.1 Pseudoalteromonas sp. S3260 | reverse complement strand
CTTGTATCTCTCTGTAATAGATGATTAGCTATCATTTATTACATCGGAAGTTAGTGAGCTTGTAGCCCCGCCCAGTACTTGATACTGAGCCGTAGATTAAGCCCTAGCTTCCAATTCTCAACAAACTGAATGGTATCCAAGCACTCTTAGATTAAGTTGATGCTGTATGTACAAGGGGAGTAAGTAGAGATGATGTTTATTGGTTTTGATATCAGTAAAGATAAAGTTGATTTATGTTGGCTGAGAGATCCAATCACTAATAAAAAGAAAACAAAAGTATTTAAAAATAACCACCTAGCTTTCAGGGAAATTAAGCAATGGCTTTTAAGTACAACCAAAACTATAGCTGAGGAAATCGTTATCACGGTAGAGCCAACCGGTGTTTACCATGAGCCGTTAATGTACTTTTTATACCAGCAAGGATTCAATATTATTCTCGCTAACCCTAGCAAAGCAAAAAAATATGCTGAGGCTCTAAATGTTGTTCATAAAACAGATAGGTCAGATGCGATAATGCTTGCAAGCTACGGTTATGCTAAGCAATCAACCGTTAACTTCTGGCAACCTGAAGCAAAGGAAATTAGAGAGCTTAAAGCCTTACTGCGTCGACTTGATGCATTGGAGTCCAATAAACAACGAGAGCAGAATCGATTAGAAGCAAGTGAGTTTAATGCGACATCTGAGCGAGTCACTCAATCATTAAAAGAAACGATTAACTTTCTAGATGATGAGATAAAAAAACTTAAGTCAGATATTGATAGTCACATAAATAGCTTTCCTGACTTAAAGAAGAATAGAACGTTACTAGAAACAATCCCCGGTATTGGGCCTGTTATGTCTCGGGAGCTGACGTATATATTCGCCGCTAAAAATTTCAGCAGAGCTAAGCAAGCTGCTGCCTACTGTGGCTTAATACCGCGGCTGCATGAGTCTGGGAAAATGAAGGGCCGTACAACTATGAGCAAGCTAGGGCCCTCAAAAATAAGAAGTAAACTTTATATGGCAGCAGTAGTCGCTGGGCAGTGGAATTATAAGATACAACAGCAAAAAATAGCCTTGCTGAATAATGGCAAAACGTCGATGCAAATCATTGGCGCCAATATGCGTAAACTCATTCATATATGTTTTGGTGTAATAAAAAATCAAGAAGCGTTTAAGCTCCAAGAAAGTTAAATACGATCTTGAAGCCTATAAAGAGAGATGGTATCTAC
>NZ_PNCV01000014.1:0-15929 GCF_005886925.1 Pseudoalteromonas sp. S3260 | reverse complement strand
ATTATCCAGAGTTCAGGTTAGCTATCAACACATTTTTCCTGCCTCAAAACAGACCACTTGATTAGGCGAATTGGTATTAGATTTAAAGCCACCTTTTAATAAGTACAGCGTACTCTATTATTCTTTTGTTTGCATGTTTTTTGCGCGCTCTTCAGCTTCAATTAGTGCTTGTGATTTAGGGGTGCGTTGCTTTTCTTCCACTTTCGGTTTTTGTGGTGAATTTGGATCCCAACTTTCATCAAGCGATAAGTTAGCAAATGGGTTACTGCTTTGTGGCGGTATATCAGGCTTAGTGGGTTCAACTGGCGATACCTTTACTTGTTCTGGCTTTATCGCACTTTTTTTAGTGGGTAAGGGGGCGTTGGGATCGAAGGTGCGTATTTCAGGCTCTTTAAAGTCGTGCTCGGTAGATGGTGTTAACGGTGAGCGCGGTTGTTTAGGCGAATGCAAGTCTGCCTTTGGTTGTTGAGGTGAAATGGGCTCAGCTGCAATAGGTGCTTCTTTTTTAGTCGCTGGTACAGGCTCGCTAGGCTGATTAACCGGCTTGCGCTGTTTTTTGATTGGTTTGGCTTCGGGATCAAAGTCTCTTACTTGTGGCTCTGCATGCTCGGTGGCATTTTTTATCCGTTCTAAAGTGGCTTTAGCGGCGGCTTCAAACTCTGCGGTATTCGGGATTTGCTTTACTTTAGCTGTGCTCACTTCGTTTGCGTTTGGCTCGCTTTTGCTGGTATCAAGAGTCTTAGATTCATCAATAGCAGTACTACTTTGCTTGTCATCGCACTTTGTAGGGGGAGCAGCTAGTGGCATACTGGTATCGGCAGGCTCGTTATTTTGCTTAACATGGCGTAGGCGCATTAATACAACAACCCCAATTATTACCACTAAGAGTAGCGCCACACTGGGTAATACTAGCGACAACATATTTGATTTTTTAGGGATTGATGAGGCAACACCGTTAACTTGCTCTGTGGCATTTACGGTAACCGGCATGGCCGTTTGTAAAGGCTCCACTGTTGATTTTGTAACTGCTGGAGTTGTGTTGTTTTGCGTGGTTGTATCAATGCTAGGCTGATCATTTGTTGTTTTGTTGCTTTGTGACTTATTAGGCTCGGTAATTGCTGATGCTGGAACAGTTGTACTTTGAGTATGTTTAATACTTTGTTCAATATCTTGCTCAGACGCTGTTGCTACTATTTGTTCAACGTTTGATTTTGCGCTTTGCTGTGCAAGTGATGACTGGGTTTGACTCTGTGCAATAGGGGTATTTACAACAGATGAAACAGGCTCAGTTACTTGCGGTTTTGTAATCTCAGGGATGGGTTGTTCAATAATGGGTTGCGCTTTAGGCTTTGTTGCTGGTTGAGTACGTGCCGGGTTACTGCAGTTTTTTTTGTAGTCGCGAGCGGCGTTACGGTACTTACGGCTAGTTTTGTCGTCACTATATTGCTGCATTTCTTGTTTTATAAGAATGCACATCGCTTCGTTGTAAGCGACACTGCTGGCACTATAAAACAAAGTAAAACAAAAAAGTAAGCAACTCAGTAACGGTTTCATAAAACTCAAAAGCGGTTAAGCATCAATGCACTAATTTTAAGCGTAAAGTAAAAAATTATCTAGGGCTTAGCAATTTCGCGCGCTAAGCCTAAATTAGTCAATTACCATTAAGCTGCGGTACTCGTCGTAAGCAAATTGGTCGGTCATGCCGCTTATGTAGTCTTGAATGAGTCTACATCTGTAATAAAACTCATAAGCTGCAAAGTGGTCGGGCTCTTCTTGCATGGCATTTATAGCGTGCTGATAGCTACTTAAATGTTTTTTAGAGAGTTTTTTAACTAATCTCGATTCTATTAATAAACGGTTGTCGCCATGTAGTGCGCGTTTAAAGTTGTCGCTAGTTAATTGCAGTAACGGTTTATAGCATTCTAGTAGGCCGTTAATAATACGGTAGCCTTGTAGTTCGAGCTTTTCGACCTCTTTATGAGAAAATACATGCTCAAGTGCCACTTGTTTTAGGGCTTGGGTTACTGCATGCAGGTAGCTGCGGTCTTCTAATAATGCATGGTTAAAGTCACCATGATAAATTGGCTCTATGTTTTCAATAAAGCGTTTAGCAGCATGATTTACTAATGGGTGCAGTAACGATACACGCAAATAAATAAAAAATTCACTATTAAAATTAAAGGGCTGTGCTTGCGCGCGTTCAATTGCGTAATTAATTGCATCATCAACAAAGCTTTGATGTTGGGTGTCGTTTAAGGCTAAGTTAATTAACGCTTTTTGATACTGCTTTTTTAGTTGCTCGCATAATAACTGTGTGGTGATTATGTCTTTTTCTACCGCATCTTCTATGTCAGCCAAGCAATAAGAAATATCGTCAGCGGCTTCCATTATGTAACTGGCTGGGTGGCGGCAATTCGGCTCCATTTTGAGCTCAGTTTGCAGTGCCTCTACAAAGCTTTTTTCACTGTAGTAGTAGCCCACTTTTTTCATAATGTAGTTTTTATTTTGTGGGATATCTTGCTTCGCTAAGCTGGCAGGGCGGGTGTACTTTAAAATTGCCGCACTTTGGCTGTAGGTTAAATTTAGGCTCAGCAATGAGTGAATAATACGTATGCCTTGGGCGTTGCCTTCAAAACTGCAAATATCTTGCGCTAAATGTTTAAAAATAACGCCTATACTGCTATTGGCTGTTTGGCAACGCTCAGGCGTAATACTGGCCAAGTTAGCATTAAACCAATTATTAATGGCGGCCTCGCCAAAGTGACCAAATGGCGGGTTACCAATATCGTGCATTAGGCAGGCCATTTCTACTAGGGTTTCTAGCGGGCGTTCTAAGCCTGATAAACCATATTCTTTTTGCTGTTGGTAATTTAAGTTGGCAAAAACACGCTGCACAATAAATCGACCAACTTGTTGTACTTCTAATGAGTGAGTAAGGCGCGAGCGCACGGCTGCATTGCGTTCAAGCGGAAATACTTGGGTTTTTTGTTGCAGCCGACGAATGGCTGCACTATTAATAATTCGGCCACGATCGCTCTCAAGCGCCATTTGTAAATTGGCCGTCGTGCGCTGCATACGCGCAGGAGTTATTTTGCTACTAAAGTCGATCATGGCAATCCTGATTCGTTAATGAGCTTTAATATAAACACCTTGGCCAATTAGGTACAAGTGTTAGTATCAATTGAGTGAGGTATTAGAGCAAAACATCCAGCTAGTTTACCCAACAAAAACGTTGTTGAAAGTAGCAGAGGCGTTACCTCCTAAAAAGAGAACATAGCTCTTGAATTCTATTATATCTTTTTGCATTGTGATTAATTTAAAGTCTGTAATGCATGCAATGATAGCTAATCAATTTGAGGGAGCAAACCTGACATTAACGGTGTCAAAAATTGCTGATTTATGATTGTATGGATGTAACAGCGATTGCCGAGAACAACTAAATAACCTGAGATCTGCTTAAGCGATAACTAGTGCGTTGAGCTCTACGTCAGTTAAATTAAGGTGTGGCTTATTTTCTTTCAAGCAATAAGCCACCAACCCAGCTACTAAATTCAACATAAAACCGTTCATACTCCGATGTCTCGAATGTTCAATGAAGGATATGTTCTTGAGTTGATCATTAATTGTCTCGATTATAAACCGCTTTGAAAGCATCGCTCTATCCCATAATGACATCGCTTTTGCTTTCATATTTTTGCGAACAGTCGTAATGAGCTTCACACCTTTATCGAGTAAATCCGCTTCTAAGGCTTTACTTAAATACCCTTTGTCACCATAGAATTTGTCTGTAAGGCAGCTCGCTAATTCACGCACTGGTTGCGTATCATGCACATTACCTGTTGTCACTTTGGCAGCGACAATTTCACCGTGGTGATTAACTATTAAATGCAACTTGAAGCCATAAAACCAACCCATCGTTCCTTTGCCTCGCTGGGCTATTCCATCAAAGGTTTTGTGTCTGGGAATACGAATATTATGACACACCTTAATACATGTAGAATCAATGAATTCAACGCCTGTGGGTTTACCTTTAAGTGAAGTAAAATAAGCACACATCGGTACAAGTATCCTCGGCATAACGGCTAAAAATCGTGTGTAACTGAGTAAGTTAGGAAATTCACTTTTATACATAAGTGAAACATAGCCAAGATAGTAATTTTTAAAATCACGGTGATGTGACATATGAAAACTAATGACAATTGTCATGATTTCACTGGTCGTCACACGTCCTGCTCGTTGACGTTTTTGGGTACCGTCTTCGAGTAATTGTTTTTCCCATTGAGGTATAAATACTTTGCAAAAATCGTCGACATCGCAAAACAATTCAACTAATTTAATCATGCCTGTTCCTTGTTTATCCAATCGTTCTTGGTCGAAAGATCGGATCTCGGAATAGGCATTTAGTTCAATTTTCTTAAACGAGATTCAGGTTAAATAACGAAGTTTTTGCTTTGTTATCGATCCAGTTGCCTCATCTCAAAAATAAAACAAATTGATATAAAAAAGCCCTAGATAGGCTATCTAGGGCTTCTCATTAAAACATTAATTGTGTAACGACTTAATTGCGCTTAAATCGACGACTTATTAATGCAAGCAACCCTAACGAGCTAAACCACAGTCCTGTACTACCACCAGAGCTTTCTGTTGTTGGTGAAGTCGTTGATTCAACATTGCGAACAATAACAGATACAGACTCAGTAATAGTGTGCTCACCGTCGGCTACCGATACTTCGAATGAAAGCGTTTCATCATCCGACACTTCAGGTGCATCGAAGGTGAGCGTTGTACCTTCAACCTGTGCAATATTCACTTGTGTACCTGAAGTTTGTTTCCACTCAACCGTTAACTCATCGTTATCTGCATCTGAGTAAGTTGCTACTACCTCTACTGTAGCCCCTTCGTTAACTTCAGTAGGTGCTTCAATAGATAATTCCGGTGTACTGTTGTCATTGAGTAATGTAACTTCAACAAGCGAGTTTGTGGTTAACTCACCATCTGACACGCTAAGTACAAAAGTAAGCTGTGACTCTTCACTTACATAAGGTGCCTGTATATTGATAGCGTCTGTTGATTCACCAGTAATAACTACCTCAGTACCGGCGCTTTGCACCCACGAATATGTGAGCATATCGCTGTCGATATCGCTAGCTTGTGCAGTAATAGTTGTACTCTTGCCTTCTGAGACTTGACTACTTGCCATTGGCGTTATGGTAGGTGCATCGTTTACCGGCAGCACATCTAGGTTGACAAGGGTCTCTTCTGAAAACAATTCACCATCACTAACTACATAGGTAAAGCTATCCATACCATAGTAGTTGCTGTCTGGGATGTACGTAAGTACACCGTTGTTTGATTCTACTGTACCAAATGACGGTTGGGTAAAGCTTTCGACACGTAAGGTATCCCCGTTATCGTCAGTATCATTAGCTATAACATCAAGTACTGTGTTTATGTCCTCATCTACTGTAATATCATCACTAACACCAACTGGTGCAACATTTTTAGAGAATGGGTTTGCTACCACTGCATGGTTATTGGCAAGCTTGTTGTCAGGCAATTTTACATCAGTTATAGTGAGATAAATTTCATTACCAATATTGCTAAACTGTGTCTGATCAATATTGCAACTTACGTCTAGTGTAGTGCCTGACGTTAAGTTACCAATAAGCGAACTACTCACTAAATTAGCATCATTAACTGAACCGAAGTAACAATTCAAGCGCGACGAGTAGGCAGTGAAGTCACTGCTATTTTCAATGGTAGCCGCCACTTTAATTGGTTCGCCACTTACCTCAGTTTCTGAGGTCACTACTACTGTTCCATTAGCAAAGCCTAAATCTGCGAAACCAGATACAAATGAGCCGGTTGGTGAGCCGTAAACGTTACCTACGAAGTCACTGCGCAGATCACTTTCTAGTGCAGCGGCTATGCTAATTGCGTAATTATCACCATTGGTTAGATTTTCAAGTTTGAAGTTATCAAGCGAGCCTGAAACAGCTATTACCGTCGAGGTATTGCGCGTTTCGTTGACTACTTTAATGTAATAAGAATCAACATCTACGGTATTACTTTTATCCCAGCTTATCGTAGCGTCACCATTGTTAAAATTGGCGGTCAGACTGGTAGGTGCCTCTGGCGCAATGGTGTTTTCAACAGAGAGTGTGCTTGAAGAGGTTGTTTCGATGGTCATGTTGTCATATCTAACCACACCTACAACGAAAAATTTATCGCTATTTATACCCTTAGGTAGCTCAACTGATACGGTATTGTTACCAGGCGAGACTGTAACTTCATCAAGAGTCAGCTCTATGGTTTCATCTTTATCTCTTAGTTGGATTTCAGCAATAGCAGGCCCGTCGACATTTGAAACTTCAAGTTCAAAGGTTAAGGTATCACCCGTATTTAAGTTAGCAGGTATATTGCTTAAGCTTGCCTGAGGCGGTGTTTTCGGAATGACCATACTGGTATCTAGTGATGTTAAATCTGTATTATTAACAACACGCAAGGTGTAGTCGCCCGCAGTTGGTGCTTGTAAACCTATTACGGTTTGGTTATCCCCATTAGTATAGGCAAATTTAGATAACGTATCGTTAGCTGAATCTCCTAGGGTAATCATCATGTCAGAAGCTTTAAGTGTTTCTCCTGTTGGTAAGATTAACTCAATTTCAGGTAGGCCAGAGTCTGTCACTGCGCCAAAAAGTACTGCATTTTCACCTGCTGGGATTGTGAAAGCAAGCTCTTTGCTAGCTACTCCGTTGGCAGAAATATTGGCAACAGGGATAGAAACGCCTGATTTTTTGATCAGGTTAAAGTCAACATCTTGAGGGTTCGAGAAGTCAACTCGCACACCTAAGTTGATTGACCCTAATTTTACCATTGATTGGAAATACGCTGTGAGGTCGTTATTGTTAGTATGATCAGTTCTAAATAATAACTCGGCATTTTTACCGGCTAAACGCGTTCCGCCTACGAAAGGGATTTTACGTGGAAGCTGTACGTTTAAATCGGTTTTTGATCTAAGTTGAGTGAACTTTTTACCTGACTGTGCATTTAATAATGCTTCACCTGTAATAATATCTGCTAGGTTAATATCACCTGTAAGGTTTGCTCCGTACTGGCCTGATCCAAGTAGACCGGCAGTTAGTTTTGTGGATGCTAGGGGGAAACGTTCAAATAAACTTAGATTTCCTGAAGCTTCCCAAGTTTTCCCCATATTACTGAGGGTTACCCCAAGCGAGCCACTTAATAAATCAGCGCCCATTTTATTGCCAGCTGCGGCCATGCCACCTACGGAGTCAGAGAAGTACCCAGAAATACTCCCCCCTACGGAAGCATTTGGTGCTCTATTCCATTTCATCGACGAACTTTTATGCGCAACAACGAAGCCCGTAGTCCCAAGCGGAATTTTTTTAGCTGTGGCAAATGAAGTACGCTTATAATTTTTATAGTTGAATTCGAAAGAATTGATGCTAACTGGGTTTAACCCTACACCTACATCTAGGTTATATTGGCTTTGATTCCAATTAGCTGCGCCCTTCAACTTAATCGCAGGCGAGAAAAAGTCTAACGAGAGAGTGTCTAACTCTACGGATAACCCACTGCTGCCAAATTTTCCTACCTTGCGATTGGGGTTACTGCCTAGTAAGTCTTTCATGACGAAGTTCATTTCTAAACTAGACTCCCCACTATTTTGCGACAATACAACGTCGCCTAGTGAAAACGGATTCCTTGTCTGTTCTAGGGGGAGCGCATAGTTATTCATCAAGGGTAAGGTCATTGATGTATCGACTTTAATTTGCGACGGCTCAAGGGTGATTTTTCTGCCACTAAGTAAAATGCCATTAAGCGAATAATCAAAAACATTTATTGGTGTTAGTTCCGGCGAGCTTAGGTTAGCATCTATCGAAAATGACATAGTACCTAGCGGAATATCTTTTGCTGTAAAATAGCTTACCAGCATATCAAGTGCCGTAAGTCGACCTATGCCGATAGCTTCAATTTCGTTGGTAACAGTATCGATAGTGACTGCGCCAGAAAATGCTAATACAGGGACATCGCCAGTGGTTCCTATGTGTACATTACCGCTGGCAAGCACGTCCGTATTGCTATTTGAGCTATTAAAGTCATCGGCGCATATCATTACGTTGGCGTAGTCGTTACAACTACCTGGAACCTCGTCGGTACCCACTGTAATTTGGTAGGGAGTTTCAGGGCTGCCACGAAACACCTCACTGCCAAAATCATCTTCTGCAACAAGGTAATATTCAATACCCTGACGGGTGACTTCAGTGCCTGGTATAGTCGCGCTGAAACTCGCTTGCGGTATATTAAATGCCTGAGTCACTTCGGTATAAAGCGGAGAACCTATTTGACGATAAAATAATGAAACAGACGCAACTTCATTGGTAGCATCTTCAGCGCTAGCTTCAATGGCAATATCATCCCATTCATCAGCTACGTCTACAGGCGTATGCTGAAATTCTGGCGGAATATTAGGTAGTACAGTAACAATGTATGGGCTTGTCTGAGGATCTGCTGCGGGCAGTGTTTTTACACCAATATCAGTTACAGCAGAGATATAGAAGTTTACAGCGCCCTGTAGGACTGTTGTTTCTGGTATTTCTGCATACCATGAACCGTCTGACGCTTGGCTCATACCTACTAGGTTATAACCAGATTCACTGTCGTGACGATAGCCTAAGTTTATTTCAGAAATTGCTACTTCTGAGCCAGCTACTACACGAATAGGAAGTGGTTTATCAGGGAGTTGGCCACTGGACAATAGCATCTGAGTAGCAGCAGTAAGCTCAAGCGATACGGGTAGTTTAGGCGTATATTTAAACTCAAATTCGCCCTCTACAGGTAAAGCATTATGATCACTAGCAGTAATACTAAAGTTAATAACGCGTTCTTCATTATCTAGATTAGAGTTATCAGTTTCATATTGCGTTTGGTAACGTGAAGATAGATCTGTACCTATTTCGCTTAATATAGACGAAAAATCAGATCGTACATCAAAGACTCGGCCAGACGTTGCTGCAGCTATTCTATCAAACTCATCGTGTCCTGCAGTTAGACCGTAAAAAAGAATATTATTATCTTGAAGACTTTGTGTAGCTTGCGATTCTGAAATAAAGCCTGAGTCATTGTTTTCATCAGTTACTAGAACAATAACTTTTTGTGTTGAAGGGCGCCATAAAATGTTGTTTGCCGCTAAGTGCATTGCATCAAATGCACGTTCGGTTCCACCGTCAAATTGCATTTGATCGATATAACTTTGAAAGACCAAGGGGTCCGATGTGAGGCTTCCATTATCAAGAAGTGTTCCTTGCGGAGAACTAAAGCTGCTAGACCCTCCTCTGCCGCCATAGGGGACTAAACCAATACGATAGTCAAAGTTTTCATCGGATAAGCCTTGAACAAAACTTAAAATATTTGCTCGAACGCTTGCTGCCTCATCATTTAAACTGCCAGAGTCATCGTGTACAAATACGATATCAACTATTTTACGGCTTGAGTTGGGATCTGGCTGAACGAATCTTGAGATAGTTTCATATCTGCCGTCTTCTCTAATTTCTATGTTAGAGGGTAGAAGAAGCGGCAAGTTCTCAGCACTGCCATCAAACGCTTTTCCATTATATGCTAAATCTGATGTAATACTTACTAGTGGAAATGCACCGATATCGACAACAAAATTACTTAGCCAATCATTGCTTGATACTGCAGAGTTAGAGGTAGATTGTATAGTTGAATAAAAGGAAGCTTCAGCGGGGGTTGACAACATACGTCTCGTGTTAGACAAAGAGACATTCTCTTCAGAGAGCTTCACAACCTCACTTGTTGATAAATTGATTGCTTCTAATGTTATATTGTAAAGTTTATTATGTTTTGCTGGTATTGAAAATTTATTTGACGATTGCCATTTTGTCGTGATGACCTTTGTTGAGTTTGAAGTGGTGTATTTTAGCCTAAACTCAAACTTTTCGTACGACTGAGACTTGTAAGCAGTTACTGCTAAGTTATTTTTTTGAGATTCAATTGAGATATCAACCACATTTGCTAAAGCAAAACTTGGTATTAAGCTTGAAGCGAGGGCGGTTGAAACAGCAAAACTAATTTTGTTCTTCATCATATTTTCCATTGTATATGTTTTTAAACCACCAAGGAAAATTAATCAGAAGACGTAAGTATCTCCACAAAAAAACTGCTCTCCTTAGCATATTTACAAAACCTTAACGTAGCAAAGTTTGAATATCAAGGTATTTTGGGAGGGTATTATTAATAATATACAGTTTTTCCACTGTAGTTGATGAAGTGTTTTGTTATCAAAGGTGCCTGGAGGCCTTTGATACATACTATATAAGTGATTTCACCGATGAACTCATGTTTCTCATGTGATTTTTTTGAGATGTTGTTTACGCCTTAAAGGTGAGAAATCACTAAATGACAAAGTTGTTAATAAATTCATTATATCTGTTGTAAGATTATTAGTTAAAAGGTTAGCTTTAGAGTTAAAATATAGTTTATTAAGTAACCCCTTAAATATGAACCTAGTCTAATATCCCCTACATAATTATAGGATAGTTCGCAAGTTTTTGTTCAATTTTTGAGTGTTTTATCTTTTGCTAAATACGCTGTTATTAGCATCGTTAATTATAAAATTTCCATAGTGTTGCTTAACATTTAGATATATTATCTGTTACTTTACATTATTTGGAATCTTTAGTTTCAATGGTGTTAGTGCGAATTAATGTTATAAAAAAGCTTCTAAATTGCTAAAAAATATGGATGCGCTCGAAGTAACGAGCGTAAAACTGAAAAATTGTGTCAGCGTATTTGAGCAAATTAAAAGTTATTCTAATTAGGAAAACCCATGCGTTTATTGTTAGTAATTATGAGTATGTTATTGCTGGTAACTCCGTTTGTAAAAGCAGCCAAAGAGCAAACCGTTGTGATGATTTCAATTGATGGTTTGCGTTGGGATTATATTGAAAAGCACGGTGCACCCAATTTAAAAGCAATGGCTGAGCAAGGAGTTAGGGCGCAAAAAATGCAGCCTGTGTACCCTACTAAAACGTTTCCAAATCATATTTCGGTGATTACTGGTTTACTGCCTGTTAACCACGGTATTGTTGACAATAAATTTTGTGACAAAGCGCGCAATAATGAATGCTACAGCATGGGAAAAGGCCAAAAAGACAGTACTTGGGTGCGTGGTACTCCATTTTGGAATTTAGTAAAAATGCATGGGCTGAAATCGGCGGTGTATTTTTGGCCTGAGTCGGATGCGCGCTTTAATGGTATGACGCCTGATTACTATTTTCATTATTCTAAACAAGGTGATTACCAAGACAGAATTGACCAAATTGTACAATGGTTAAGTTTGCCTCAAGCGCAGCGCCCACGCTTTGTAGCCAGTTACTTTTCGCTGGTTGATAGTATGGGGCATGAGTTTGGCCCAGATGCAGTACAAACACGTGACGCTGTTCATAAGTTAGACGCCTTAATGGGGCAATTACGTACTCGCTTGAGCAAATTATCTCAGGATATAAACTTAGTAATTGTTTCTGATCATGGCATGGCACAGGTTGATCCTGAGCAAAGCATTATTGTTAGCAGTTTACCTAAAGATGATAATTTTATTATTGTAAATACCGGTCCTCGTTTACTTATTTATACTAAAAGCGATGCTAAAAATGCAGATATTGACGCGTATAAAGCACGCTTACAAAAAGCGGCTAAGGGGCGTTATAGTGTTTTAAGTAGCGAGCAGCTTGAAGGCTACCATTATAATAGTGGGAGCCGAGTGGGTGATATTGTGGTGCAAACCAATGCGCCTGCGGTATTTAGTAACGGTACTAAAGCGCCTTATTTAGGTACACATGGCTATGCTTATAGTGATGATATGGCTGCCACCTTTATAGCTGCAGGTCCTGCGTTTAAACAAGGGATGAGTATTGAGCTGGTGAATAATTTAGATATTTACCCTGTGCTTGCCAAGGTAATGGGGCTAACGCTAATGAGTAAAGTGGATAGCGATGGCAAAACGTTAATGCCTGCTATTAAATAAAAAATAGCAGTGCATTAATTAGCTGCGCACTTTTAGGCTTTTAACTTACTCAATTTGTTAATGACTAATAGTGCTGCTAAATCCGTTTTCATCACTTTGCAGGCTAAGTGTAAAGTGGTGGCGATCGCAAATAGCTTTTACAGTGGCAAGGCCTAATCCAAAGCCGTCTTTTTGCCTTGCAAGGTCGCTTCTGTAAAAGCGTTTGGTTAACTGGCTTAGCTGTTGTTTATTTACCCCTTTACCGTTATCGCTAATTTTTATACTGCCTTTAGAAAGCGTTATTGTAATTTTAGCGTGGTTACCAGCATATTTAATGGCGTTTTGTAGCAAGTTATAACATGCTTGAAACAGTAAGTTTTTGTCTCCTTCAAAAATAAGCTCGTGGTTTTTATGCAGAATTATGTGCTGCTGGTTTTGCTCTGCTGTGGGTTCAAGAATATCTATTATGTCGCTCATTAGAGTAAAGCCATTAACGGGCTCTAATTTTAGTGGAAATTGCCCATGTTCTAAACGTGTTAGCTTTAGCATGGCATCAAAGGTATGTAATACGCTTTCTAGTTGCTCTATTGCTATGCCTAGGCTTGGTTGCTTAATGGTTTCATTTTCTAAATGTAAACGCAAGCGGGTTAGCGGGGTTTTTAAATCGTGGGCAATGTTGTCGGTAATCCCTTGTACTAAAGCAAAGTTTTCTTCAATGCTTTGCAGCATGGTATTGATATGCTTGGCTAAAGTAACAAATTCATCACCTTTTTGTTTATGCACTACTCGCGCCGATAAATCGCCTTTTTGTACTTTCTCGGCCACGTTATTAAAATAATTTACGCGGCGTAAATGTCGTCTAGCAAATATATAACCAAACACACATGTGAGTACTAAGCTAAGTAAACACGCCCATGTAGCAATGGTTTTAAACTCTGTAATTAAGCGACTTAAATGCTCAGTAGCTGTAGCAATAACTACTTTGCCGTGTTTTGTTTTTACTATGCCTGTGGTTAATAAACGTATTTGGCCGCGCTGCGTATCGAGTACTGGAAACTCAACGGTTTTTGGAAGTTTAGGTATATCGTTTGGAAAAAAGCTCAACCCTTGGCTTTGAGTTTCGTCGTTTTGCCAAAAAATTAAAATATCGCCTTCGTTTCTAAAAATATTAAGTTGCTTAAAAAACGAGGCTTTATCAAATTTATTAGCTAGCCCCTCTATACGCACTTGCTCGGCGTTTAACCGCCTTTCTACTTGGCGTGTTTGCTCTCCAAGTAATAACTGGTAAATAAGCACAATACATAAAACCAATACCACAGAGGTAATGGTTGCAAAGGCGAGGGATAAGCGCCAAACCGAGCTTACCCGTGGGTTAAATTGCCACCATAATGAATGTTTGTTATTCATTGGCGTGCGCTTTTTGTAAGCGATAGCCTACACCTCGTATAGTTTCAATGTTTACATGGGCGTTATGCTGTAAAAGTTTTTTACGAAGCCTAGCAATATGTACATCAATTACGTTGGTGCCTGGGTCAAAATGGTATTCCCACACTGATTCAAACAATAAGGTACGAGTAACTAATTTACTTTGATGCTCTAGCAAAAAGTGTAATATCTTAAATTCTTTTGGTTGTAAGTTTAGCGGTTTTCCGTTTATTTGAGCTTTGTAGTGGCGAAAATCTAGGCTTACGTTTTCAAATTCTACGGTGGTTGTTTTTTGCGTGGATTGCGAAGGGCGTTTTATGAGTTTTTCTACTCTTATTGCAAGCTCAGAAAACGCAAAAGGTTTGGTAAGGTAATCATCTCCACCGGCTTTTAAACCTTCAACTCTTTCATCTACTTTATCAAGTGCTGAAAGTATAAGTACGGGAGTATTTTTACCGGTTGCTCTAAGTGCTGCTAGTACTTGTAGTCCATCGAGTTTTGGTAACATACGGTCAAGTATTATTATGTCGTGTTCTTCGCAGGTAGCCATAAGCAATGCTTGTTGGCCGTCGGCTGCAGTATCTACAGTGTAGCCTTGTTCGTTAAATGCTTTATATAAAAAATCGCGATTTTGTTTATCATCTTCGACTAAAAGCAGCTTCATTAATTACCCCATTGCAGCAGAGGTAAGTTTTTACCTGTGGCTAAATCAATGGCTTTTTTGTGTCTGCCTTTTTCTGTAATAAATGTAGCAACTAGGTAGGTTATGCCAATATCTTGCTCTAATTGCGACTCTAATAAGTAATATGGTGGGGCTGGGCTTATTGATTTTACCAGTTGATGCATGCGGTAGTTTTTTTGCTTCATTAACTTGGCTGCGGCTACTTCGTCTTCTTCGTCAAGTTCTGGCTGTTCGTATTCTTGTTCAATTACTTTACCTTGCGCGTTAACGATTAACTCAATAAAGCGTTTATTTTGCTCATCAAATAAAGTCACTTCGTAAACTGTAACGCCTTTTTCAAACTCAAGTTCAAATTCCACAATTACACCTTGATTGGCATACTTAGTTTCTATTTTATTTAAAATACTTTGAGCCGAAGGATCTTTAGCTGTATTGAGCTTATTAAATATGGCAGGGTTATTTGCTTGGCAAAATGCGCTAACAAAAAGGGTCGCGCTTAATAAAATATATTTCATATATAGGCTCTTGTGGCTTGAACGTTATTTTAATGCAAATTAGTTTATCAAATAAACTTAAGGACATGTTTAACTTTAGTAGGGCATGTTACCGCGAAAGGCAAACAGGCCCTTTGCAAAGTCAAATATAACTTATTGTATTTAATCGTCTAGTACGCAGGCTCTTACTTGGTTAGTGTTTACCCACTGGCACTCAAGTTCTACGTATTGGTTTATAAATTGCGATAGAGAGCTATCTTCACTTATGTAGCCCCATATTTCAGCTTGGTTATTTGTATTTAATGTAACATTGCCTTTTAAGTCTAGGGTGCTGGTGCTTTCTTCAATTTCGGCCTCAGTAACAAGAGCTTGGCTGTTGTTGTAAGTGCCTTCAAGCTCTAACCATTGCCCGTTTAGAGTTTGTGCAGTTAAGCCATCTTCGTAACGTGTTTGATTAGTAAGCGTAAAGTTATTGCCATTTATAGTAGCGATGTTGTCGCTAACCGACACCTGCCCTGATACTGAAAACGTATAATTTGTTACGGTAGGATCTGTGTTACTACTGTCAAATTCAATATTTGTGGCTAACAATTGGTTGTTATTTTGTTGCCACTGAGCGTCTACTTCAACCCGTTGGCCGGTGATTAAATTAGTGGCTGTGCCATCTTCAAATTGAGTTTGATCATTAATAGCAACTTGCCATTTTGAGTTGATAGTTATTAGTGTTTCATCGTTATTTACAAAGGTGATTACGCCTTCAAGCTCTGTTTGCGTGTTATCATTAAAATTAAGGTTTTGCTCGGCATCTACCTCTGTTGCAATAATATGCCCTTCATTTAAAACACCTTCTACCTCTACAAACTGGCCGTTATTTAACGCACCTTCTACCTCCGCTTGTTGGTAGTTAATGAGTAGGTCACCTAAATTAAAAGTGCCAGATTGAGTGTTTAAATTACTTATATTTCCTAGTAATTCAAGTTCTTCTTGGCTGTTACTAATTACTGCTTGGTAAGTCACTGCAATGCTATTAGTTGAGTCGTTGTATCCGCTTACTTCAAGTAATTCACCTTGGCTAAAGTTTGTGTTTTGAGCATTATTTAAAGTAATGCCTGCAATGCTTAGGGTATCGCCATCAATATACACTGGGCCTTTTAATAGCGGATCGTATTCTATTTCAGTTGCTTGCGAGCCGTTGGTTTCTACTTCAATGTACATACCTACTTTTATGTCTGAAAGGCTGGCGTTTTTGCCATCTAGCTCTACCCAATAGCGCCAAGTG